>NZ_LWBK01000025.1:0-45663 GCF_001614195.1 Bacillus sp. VT 712
TTATCACTAGCGTCGCATTAAAATAATTCAACGCTTTCTAAAAATCTGAATTTTCTGTAATATAACCCAAACATAAAAAAATCCTTTATACTGGTTGAGCGGTAGTAAACCATCCAAATCCAATACAAAGGACCATAAGCATGGATAAGTTTACACGAAAAACATCATTTGAACAATGGTTTTCACCGATTTCTTCAACGAAATTAGAAGAATTAGTGGAAACCCATCATTTAAATTACTATACAAAGAAGCTACACATCACTTCATTCTTGAAATTACTCGTATTTGCACAACTCAACGAAATCGAAAGTTTACGTGCTGTCAGTGAGACATTGTTTTCAGACGACCTTCAAAAAGCAACGGATTTAGAATCGATTAGCTTTTCGCAATTAGGCCGCCGATTAAATCAAATTCCAACAGACGTGTTCCAGCAAGTTTTTCTGGATTTAGTCGCTCAGATTCATGCGAAATCTCAATATGAGCAGCGCCGGAAAACGACAACACCGCTGAAAATCATTGATTCGAGTACGTTGCCACTCAATTTGAATAATCACAAATGGGCGGAGTTTCGCAAAACAAAATCAGGTATCAAGCTTCATTTGCGCCTTGTTTACGCAGAAAAAGGCTGTTCCTATCCTGATAATGCGGTGCTGACAAATGCGAAAGAACACGATCGTGGCCAGCTAGAGGTACTCGTTGACGACAAAGAATGCATGTACGTTTTTGATCGTGGTTACTTAGATTATGAGCGATTTGACCGCATGACCGATGATGGCTATTTCTTCGTCTCACGCTTGCGAAAAAATACGGTCATTCGTGTCGTAGAGCCATTTAAACTGCCAATCGATTCAACTGTATTGTCGGATGAAATGATTCTGATCGGCACCACACAAAATCGTGCAGAAAATATCTTTCGCCTCATCAAAGTGCTCGATTCAAAAGGTAACGAACTGCATCTAATTACGAATCGATTTGATTTAAGCGCCGATGATATCGCTGAATTGTACAAATCGCGCTGGGCAATCGAGTTATTTTTCAAATGGTTGAAGCAGCACCTGAACATCAAAAAGTTCTACGCGCAGAGCGAACAAGGCGTACATAATCAAGTGTATATCGCAATGATTGTATATTGCCTAAATGTACTGGCACAGCTGAACACGAACAGTTCAAGGACGTACTTACAAATTAGTCGCTTACTCAAAGCGGCACCATGGAAATCCGCTCATTTATGGCTACGAAAAATCGTAGGGAAAACCGTGCCCTAAAGAATTTCACAGGTCTGTTGCACTCGTCAAAGGTTATAGTAAAAAAATGGATGTTAACTACCTCTATTCAAATGTCTTTGTTTTTCTTCTCATGAGTAAAAACAAGAAAGCAGAAAATTCAGTCAAAATTTATGCAACACTAGTGATAAATTATATCTATATTATTATCTATAATAAAATGAATACGTCATTACATAGTTCACGATCCTAGGAAAAAAGGAACATTTCTGGAATAAGAATAAACCCCTTTATATTATCCAATTCTTTTTTTATTAATGGCTCTGTTAAATTATAATGTTGATTTTAAATAAAATAATTGGAACTCCAATTTTTGAGGAGTTCCTTATAGTCAATCCCAATAGTTAAAGATTATCTGCCCTACCGTTTCAGGCTTCCAATAAGCAATTTGTTCCAACTCAGCACTATTTAATTCCGTTTGCTTTGAAAGTTTTTGATTTAAAGGAACGTTTAGTTCACCTGTACCTATTACTCGATAGAAAGATGAAAATTTCTCATAAGGAACAGGTCTGTTGATAAATTTTATGTTTCCAAATTCAACTATGGAGGCGAATGCAAGATAAGGATAATGTTCATTAAGAAGAATATAAAATTGATTACCTACAATCTCAACGTGAGCGTAATAAAAATTTGATGGGTATTGAGGCGTAATAAAATTTATTACTTTTCCACTGTTACGAGAAGCAAAGTCGAAGCATAATTGCTTGAACTGTTTCCCGTCTACTTGTGGGGGTTTATTGACTTTTGAATCATAAAAGCCAGTTACTCCATTAGGAAGTTTCATCTTGTGTTCACCATCCGCTACACACTGAATTTAGATAAACGCAAACTATCATAAGTATCCGTCATTTCAAATACAAATGATGATAAAAGAAATTCTTTTATATTGTGTTTTGTGCTTTCGTTACTACGGCTATCTACAAACAAGAACCAAGCAAGGTAATTATCAAGGTATTTCGTAGCCACACCTTTAAAACGGTCTATCCACCTTTTCATTCGTGAATGCAGACCATTGACATTTTGAATATGGTACAAGCCTTTTATAACGTGTTTTCCATCATTTGATTTGATTCTGTAATGCTCTAAACCTTTTTCTTTTGCATACGTCTTATAGGCTCTCCACGCATCTGTAACGAGTACATTATCAGATATTAGTTTAGAACCAATCATACTATCAACTTTGGTTTTGACAACACGCCCCATACAAGCAACTTTAGAGACAGTTTCTTTAGTGCGTTCTCTTGCAACAAGAACACATACTTGTTCGTGGCTTATTCCTCTATGTTTTGATTTACCGCCTCGCTTGCGAGGTTTACGTTCAGTAATCCCACGTTGTCCTTTTTGAGAGTATAGGAAATAGGTCTCGTCAACTTCAACGATACCGTCAAATTGTTTAAAATCCATTTGTTTTAATGCACTTAACAGTTTGTGTCTCCAATAAAAAAGCGTAACCCAAGTAACCCCTACGATTTCGGCAGATTTTCGCAGGGAATAGCCTTTGAACATACAGTCAACAAATGTAATCCATTCATCACCTTTACGAGTACGGTAAAGAACTGTATTCGTTGTATCAGTAAAGGTCTTACTACAACATTTGCAACGATAACGTTGGCGACCATTATATTTGCCGAACCTAACAATGTGTTCAGATGCACAATGAGGACATTCAAATCCTTCTTTAAAACGAGTTTCTCGCATTTCATTAATTAGACGACCACCAACGGAGGATGAAGGTTAAACATAGCATTTTACCCATTGAAACACTCGCTCTTTTTCTGTGTGTGATAAATTCCCGATATGTTTTAATAGATTACTGAACGCTTTGCTCAACCTTGCCACCTCCCCGAATGTCTGTTCTTATGCTAATTATAATAAGATTTAGAGGTGGTTTCAAATATCAACATTTACCTTTAACAGAGCCTTATTAATAAAAAAGGCAGATATTTTAATCTGCCTTAATCTTAAACCGCTCCCTCTTCTTCCCACTCTGCTGATCAAACTTCGCTTTCAGCGCCGCAAGTTCCATATCTAGCGTTTTCATAATGGTCGCAACCTCTTGGTCCGTGTATTCGTAGTTATTTCTGTTTGAGCAGTTTCCAAGCAGCTCCATTAAAGCAATAATTTTGTTTGTTCTGGCTTCCGCTACGCGGATAAAGCGCTCTCTTTTCGTTTCTTTCATAGGCATTCTCCTACCTGACTTTTTATCTGTTTATTCACTTACTATCCAATATACAGAATATACTGATTTCACTCAAGACTTCTTTACTATATTTCACGTATGAGGTAACGTATTTCATATCCATTTTTAATTATATCGGACCTTTTTTCATACTTTTTAACTACTTAATTTAACAAATATTACATTTTATTTTAAAAAAATCCATAACTTATTCATGTTACGATAAAAGTAGTTCGCACATGAAGAACTTACCACTATTTTGACGGAATGGAATCATTAAGAGGAGCATGAGTTAAAAGAAATTATTAAAGAATGTAATTTGTTAGTTAAAGCTGAACGCTTTGATGAATTAATGGAGTACTATACTGAGAATACTATTTTAGCAATCAAGCCGGGATAAATAGCTCGTGGAAAAGAGGAAATTAAGTGGGCATTCATTAAAATTGCTCAGCACTGCAACCATACAATTGTTCCAAAAAAATCAAGATGTAACTGGCTATGCGTCATTGATAATTCATACGGAACATCATTAATTGGAAGTGAAGAGAAAGTTTAATACTTATGTTTACCATAAAAATCCCGCTATCAACTTTATGTTAATAGCGGGATTTTCAACTTCTCTACTACTCTTCATTACTTATAAGGTGGACCTTTCGGCACGTTCCCAAAAGGTGAAGTAGAATACATCATTTCTCTGTATGTAATCATCATGCTTTGACTTTTTATTGCATCGACTTGTTCATTGTAAGATGAAACAAGCTTTTCAATTTCTTCGTCTACTGTTTCTAAAAGCGCGATGCTTTTTGTTTTTTGTTCCTTTGCTTCTTCTACAATCGCGTTTACTACTTTACCTTTGCTATCGTCTTCCACTACAATTTTCTGGATTTTCTTTTCCAATGCGTCGTCAATAGCGGCAATTTTATCCGTGAGCTCTGTAAATTGTTGGGTTCTATCCGTCAAGTCTTCTTGCGGCGAGACGCGCTCAAACATAAACGCTGTTTTGCTTTCAGTTCCTTCCATCTGTTATCCTCCAGGCACATAGTTAAATAGAATACTAAGATCTCGGTCCTTGCTGAAAAGCTGTTCGATATTGGACTTTGTTGACTCTAAAAAGTCTTCGTTATCCGTCAAGCTTTTAGTTAAACCTTCCATCAAGTGAGAAATATCCATGCCGCTTAAACCGTTAAACTGTTCAGTTACTTCTACTTTATCAATTTGCACAGGTGAAAAGTAAGGTAAAAACACGTGCTTTCGTAAAAGCGGAAGCTGACCGCACGGGTTCGTTTCAATATTACGGATATCGCTAAGCACCTTTTGCTTTTGGTTTTCATAATCATCAATAATATGCTCTTGAAACCTTTCAGCAATTTTAGTGATATACGTTTTCTTTTTCTGAAGCTCCTGCTGTCCTTCTTGGTACATGCGCACCGCAGCCGAAATATTAACTTTAATTTCTTGGTTTCCACCAGTCATCAGCACCAAATCATTACCTAAATATCCTTGATTTTTAGAAGCACCTAGCGCATTTAACATCTCAATGATTCCGTGACTTGCAATAATTTCTTCCATAACTGAACCTAACTCTTCATGTAATCGCTTAGCGCTCGCTTGCATATTTTGCACTTCATGATAAATGGCAATAGCGGCATCCACATCACCAGCCATTACGTTAAACCCACTGGCCATAGCTGCTTGCCCTGCATATGGACTGTACTTCGTACCTTTCATCATTTCTTCTGACATCTTGCGGTTCTCGTCGATGCTATTAATTTTTTCTTCAATGATTTTTAATGACTTTTCAATGTTCGCAAGCTCTTCCACTGCGACTTGCTTCTGTGCGTTTGTAATATAGCCTGCGTTTTTCAATTCACCAAAAATCACATCTGCATTCGACGTGATGTTCGTAACCTTTTCAAGCAAAGGCGGCACTTTTTTATTGACGTCTGAAATCATGTCATCAAGGTCTTTGCTGAAATACGTGCCAACAGCAGCTCCTACTCCGTCGTTCATAATTTTATCGACGACGTCCATATTCACACTCGTTAAGTCTTCAATCCCTTGATTGTTTCCACCGTTCTGAAATCCCTCTGCATAAACTAATGCAAAATCTTGTAAGCTTTTAACCTCTGAATCTGGAATTTTGTCAATAATGGCTTTTAGACCTGGCTTGTCAGGATTCGTATCAATCATGGTGACATCACCCAATGTGAAAAAACCTCGAATATTTGCCAGGGCGTTCAATGGATCATCAGAAGAAATAACCTGGTGAATCACCGTACCTTTTTCTTTATAATACGCTTCTGCGAAAGTTTTAAGTTCGTTCTGAGGGAGAGAATAGATGGCTTTGTAGTCCCCAATGCTTATGTTGAACTTTTTGTTCACTGCGCCTAAAAATTCATGGTCTTTTTGATAGAGTTGAAAGTATGTTGACTGCGCACCATTTACACTGTAAACTTCGTCAAAGTTTCCATTTAGCAATTGTGAAACGGTATTATTATTATGAGCTAACGAATGTGACAATCCAATGGTACTAGAAATCTCTTTTACTGATGCTCTCTCTTTAAACTCTTTCTGAGCTTCCTTCACAAAAATGTTTGTACTATCTGCTTGGGCAGTATCTACCCCAGCCTGCATTGCTCGTATATTATACAGCCAATCATTAGCGTCTGTTGTACCTTGAGATATTACGTACATTTCGTTTACGTCCTGCTCTTTTGAATAGATATGTATAGCTGTTCCGTCATAAGAAGAATTCTCATCTTTCACTATTTGATCAATTTCAGAAGAACGCACAACGCTTATTTCTCCTTTTAAAGGCTGACCTGTTTCTTCTATATAAATTCGCTGTATTTCTTGCGCAAACTCTTTTTTACTTATATCTTTGTATCCTAAATCTGTGATTCTTAACCACAGTTCCTTCGTTTCTACAAGTTGTTTATCGCTCATTTATTATTCACTTTCTTTCTTCTTTAAAAATTCAACCGATGATATTGATTTATATGCACGCTTTTTAAATTTGGCATCTTGTGGGTTACACAACTTTGGATTATCCACACAACTTCCAGAATATACAACCTCTACTCCTCCCCAACCTTTGTCAGGATGAATATAGGCAGCATAGCCATATAAACCTTCGTCCATCGTGAACGGTGCTACGTACGTTACTTTTCCTTTTCCATCAATTCGGTCAAACTCCATATCTTCACCTATACTATTCGTTAAGAGTTCTTTTGCATATCCAATTCCAGTTTCATCATTAGATAGAGCATTTGTATATTTAATTCTAAGCAACGCTTCCGTTTTGTCATTATACAGAATACCAGCTAAAAATGCCTCACTGCTTTCATCTTTTCGCGTATAACCAATGCCATCGATTTCCCCACCAGTTGGAAACAACATTTCATACACACCCGTTTTGGATTCAAGCGTGTAATATCCTTTTTCCGTTTCTTTTGTCGACTTGATCATTTCTCGCGTAAATTCATCTTGAAGGGCTCTTGTATTTGGCAATTCCTCCACGGCCACTTCGCTTGGCTTCTGTTCTACTGGTTTTGTTTCGTTTGATTGTTCGTCACTCATTTGACAGCCACCTACGAATAGGCTACTGAGAAGTACGAGTATGATTCGTTTTCGTTTTATGAACATTTGGTGCCTCCTGATTTTATGTTTGTGTAATAACGTGTAACACTTATTTTTTAGCCTCATTTTTGTTTAAGAATTTTACTGAGGAAATCAACTTGTACGCACGCTTTTTAAACGTTTCTTCTTGTGGATCACATGGCTTTGTCTTGTCTCTACAACTTGCAGAATAAATAATTTCCACACCTCCCCATCCTTCTTCAGGATGAACGTATGCACCATAACCATACGAACCAGTTTCCTTCATCTTAAAAGGCGCTATGTACATTACCTTTCCTTTTACATCAATTCGTTCAAACGTCATGTCTTCACCTATGTTTTTTGTTAAGAATCTTTTGGCGTATTCAATATCTGTTTCGTCATTTGATAGAATTGTATTATAATTAATTCTAAGTTCTGCTGACGATTTATCCTCATACAAAATACCGGCTAAGAATGACTCACTACTTTCACCATTTTGCTTATAACCAATCCCATCGATTCCTCCTCCAGCTGGAAACAACATTTCATACACACCCGTTTTGGATTCAAGCGTGTAATATCCTTTTTCCGTTTCTTTTGTCGACTTGATCATATCTCGCGTAAATTCATCTTGAAGGGCTCTGGTATTTGGCAATTCCTCTGTCGCCACTTCGCTTGGCTTTTGGTCTAGGGACTTTGTTTCAATTGATTGTTCGTCACTCATTTGACAGCCACCTAAAATCAGGCTACTGAGAACTATGGCTAGCGTTTTTTTTGTTTTTATATGCATAGTTCTCCTCCTAATTTTTAGCACTTATGTACCTTTCTTTTATGGTATCAACATGTATAGAGATTGTTATTTAAGCTATCTCCCTAATAGTTCACTAAACCCAACCTTAATGATTTGCTCATCTTAAATTTCAATTATAAGCGTAAGATTTGTATCAAACAGACAATAATAAAAACTAACTGCTTCAATTTTATCTAAAGATTGAAATATATGATTCAGGCTTGTTTCGATTACTGGAAGTTAATTGTCATCCCAAATGAGATAAACTCTGTCTTCAAAGTCCTTTACTCTTTGCTTAATGCGTGGAAGTAACTCTTCCCTGTTCTGAATAAGCAAATGATTTTCTATATTGCTCCAATCAACTTTTCCAGAAACAGAGATAGGAAACTTTTCTTCTATTAAATTAGTAATTGCTTGACTCTTTTCGTTCGAAAGGATTACTGTATTTTCTCCAAGCGTTTCAATACATTCATCAAATAATTGATGGTCACTACCTTTCGTGTTTATTTTAAGGTCTTTTAAGTTTTGTTCTAACTTCTACTGCCTTACTATTTTATTATCCACTTAATCTCATCTCTTTCCACAAGAAAAATTCATAAAACAACTATAGCATATAGCCAGAGAAGACGTTAAAAGGCTTATAGAGAAAAAGAACTCCTACCTTTTGGAATTCTTCTATTTCTATATAAGCTGTTTTCGATTTCACTTAAAGGTAATTGATGACATTACCTTGTGTGCTCGATCTTTTATTTTTTCATTTGATGGTTCACACTGGACCTGAAGCTGATTACACCCTACTGAATATACTACTTTTACTCCACCTTTTTGACTTTTGGGATGAACATATGCCGCATAACCAACTGCGTCTTCGTCCACCTTGAATGGTGCTATATACAATGTTCGATTTTTCAAGTCTACTTTTTCAAAAGCTGATGAGATCCCTAAGTTATTCGTCAAAAAATCAATAGAATAACTTACTCCTTTTTTATCGTTATAAAGCTCTTGGTTATAGTTGATACGGATTTGCGCTTCTACTTGATCATCGTATACTGCGCCTATTACACAGGATTCAATTTGGTTTTCTGTATATGAATAAAGCGTCTCAGAAATTCCCCCACCAGCCGGAAACAACATCTCATACTCCCCCGTTTTGGATTCAAGCGTATAGTATCCTTTTTCCGTTTCCTGTGCGGATTTCAGCATGCTGCGCGTAAATTCATCTTGGAGTGCTCTTGCTTTTATTTGTTCTTCTGTTGTCGCTTCCGGTTGTGTTTCTTCCTGTTCGTTTACGCTTTGACAAGCTGTGAGGCTCAACGTTACTATCAGTAAAGCGGTGAATCTTTTTAAATTTAAACGCATTGTATATCCTTACCTCCTGTTGTTACAGATCATCAATTGAAACGACTTCTCCAGTTATAGCATTTACAGCGTAATGGCAGTCTAGCTTTCCGCAAAGAACGTACCTTCCTTGTTTGCGGTCATAAACGTAGTATGGCGTAAGTTCTATGAAATTGTGCAGCTTCTCAAGCGCTTCTGCTTTCGCAACTGTTACTTCTTCTGCTTTTTGAAAGTCTGCAATCATTTCTAAAAGGGACTTTGTATCCATATAGTTCATAACCTCATAGCAAGAACGATCAATAAACAGCTGAATGTTTCGTTTCAACACACTCTGCGTTTGTTCTTTTAATTGTATTTTAGCAACTAAGTAGCCTTTGTCTCGATGTATAGATTTTAAAGACCACTTTCCAGAGTCGCTCTTATATACTTGTGCTAAAAAGCGTTGAACCGCTGCGATACTCCGCTCAATATCTTCCTTCGTCACTTCTTTTAAGTCAGGATGTGGCTCTCGTTTCAATACTTGATTAAATGATACTTCTTCTGTTAGCGTCAAGCTTTTTTCTTGAAACGCTTGTTGAACTTCACCTTCCCACTTGATTAGTTTATCAAGTTCTACATAGGCCTTTTCAGCAACAATGACGCTGAATGGTATCAGCGACAAATCGCGATTTCGTATGTATACTTCTTCAATCGCATAAGCAGGCGTCATTTTTTCCGTCTTCATATTTGGAAATTCAGCTAACTTTAGCTGCTCAGCCACAATGTGCTTCACTTGCGGTAGAGTAAGCTCATACTTTTCTCTGTTAAACGGCTCTTTCTTTGAAAAGTCTCCGTTGATTGAGAAAAATGTTAAATTCCCCGCTTCATCCACTTCAACTTCAATCAATCCAGATGGCGATACGGAAACACCGTTTAGGATTTTTCTAAAGGACATTCGCTTGTCCTCACGCTTATGAAATACAAAATGAGTGCCTTCTTGAAGTCCCGTTTCGCTCTCAATCCAACGAACAACAGCATTCGAGTCTTCAATCGAAAGCTTGACACCTTCAGCATAAGAAATCCCGCCAACGAAAATAGCAGTTGTAAACAGTCCTGTGTGAAAATCGACTTCCACTACAGCTGTTCCAGTAGGGTTAAGATCTTCATCTAACAAGTCTTGTTCATGATTGGGAAACCACTCCATTGAAAGTGTATAGACTGTGTCTCCTAAAATAGTAGCACTGCGCCTAACGTCTGAACGATATAAATAGTAGTCTTGCAAGCCCAATTTTTCTTTTGTATGTTGAATGAGTTCATTTATTCTTGATTTCATTTGATTCTCCTTATTCTATTCCATAGTTTGGTAGATTTACCCACTATGATAAGGGAGAAACGCATTTTTTACAATTATTTTCCACAAACACTTTTAGAGCTTCCCTTTCCGATAAGCAAGTGGCGTCATTCCCATCATTTTTTTAAACTGATCAATAAAGTAGCTGGTGCTGTTAAATCCCACTTCAAAGGCTACGTCCGTAATGCTTTTTTCCTCTTGCTTTAAGAGCAGAATACTTTTTTGAATGCGATACTTCATCACGTACTGAAGCGGCGTAACGTCTAGCATCCGTTTAAAATAGCGGCAGCACTCAGATCGGCTTATTTGACCGGATGCTGCAATATCATCGAGAGTAATTTTTTCGCTATAGTTCATATGCACCCACGTTAACATAGCTTTTATGCGCTGATTTTTCACTTCTTCTGTGTACACGTACCGCTTCTGAAAAGCGTGAACCAAGAGCTGTTTCCAAACCTTAATAAGATTAGCCGTAATCTCAATTTCAAACAGCGGTTCTTTCGTTTGCACAAGCTTGCGAATGACAAATAAAGCTTGTTGAATAGCTCTGCTCCACTCTTTGCTTCCATCAATCAATACATACGATAAGTTGGTGGATTGAACGTAAGGCAAAACGTAAGTTGTATAGAGCTCTTGAGGTAAAAAAAGATGCGGAAGCACGTTTAAACAAATATACACACAGCCCGTTTTCTTCAGATCTTCTGCCATATGCAAGCAGCCGCTGTTAATAAAGAGTCCATCCCCGCTACGCAGCTTAATTTTTTCTTCGTTCACTTGAAAAACTGCTTCTCCTTTTAAAACGTAGATGAGCTGAATTTCATCGTGCCAGTGAAGCGGGATGTAACCGCTGGCGTGTTCTAGTATCGTCGTCTCATAGCAAGCAATCGGCAGCGCTCCCGTATAGTGCTTCGTTAGCTCTTTTAAGTTTTGTTCATTGATTAAAAACTGCTTAAACTTCATAGTCCACCTCAATATTTTTATATTTTTAAGCTCGATTTGAATATAAATACGCATTTTTTCTCTTTATGATTATACTATCATGATATTTTGTAAAGGTAGGAAATCAAATGAAATCTAATCGACGTGCTGGCTTATTATTCGCGATTGTGGGCGCAACGTTTTGGGGAATTGGAGGAACAGTAACAAAAAAGCTGTTTCAAGACTATGAAATTGACGTCAACTGGCTGGTGACCACGCGTTTATTACTAGCCGGCTTGCTGCTTTTACTTTTAAGCTGCTTTGGTAAAAATCGCCGGGAAGTCCTTTTCATTTGGAAAGAAAAGCAGACGGCTCTTCAGCTTGTCACTTATAGCATATTGGGCATGCTTGGCGTGCAGTATACGTATATGGCAGCTATTCATCATGGAAATGCAGCTGTCGCAACGCTGCTTCAATATTTAGCACCCGTCATTATTATTGTATACTTGCTGTTTCGAAGACAAATGCGTTTTACTAGACAAGACGGAACGATCCTTTTATTAGCTTTAACCGGCTGCTTCTTCCTTCTTACAAACGGGTCGCTCTCAACACTTTCTGTACCCTATCTAGCCATCGTATGGGGACTGCTTTCTGCGGTATGCTCCGCTTTTTATACGCTGTATGCAGTTCGGCTGCTTAAACGATTTGACTCTTTGGTTGTTGTTGGATGGTCAATGGTGGTTGGCGGAGTTGCACTTAGCTTTATTCGGGCGCCTTGGGAAGCTCATTTTGACACATTTACGTTTGCTGCGTACGGCTACTTGCTCTTTGTCATCATCTTTGGAACGATGCTGGCGTTTTGGCTGTATATTAAAAGCTTAGATAGCCTCCCTCCAAAAGAAACAAGTTTGTTAGGAAGTCTGGAGCCTCTTGCTGCTGTTTTGACAACGGTCTTTTGGCTTCAGCAGCCGTTTGGGTTCTTTCAGTGGGTAGGAGCTGCTTGTATCTTTGGTGTTGTCTTTTTACTTACGCTTCAAAAAACTCCTAAAGCAAACACGCTTGAACAGAAAGATCCCCCTCTCAAAATCTCTTAAATGATGAGAGGAGGATCTTTCTCTATAGTTTATTCAACTGGCGTTTGAACGTCTTTGGTGGTTTCAATACTTTTAATTTTAAGCTTATCTTCACCTTTTAGCTCCACGCGATAGATTCGATTCTTTACAAACTTCGTACTGGCATCATACGAATCGGTAAACGTGTACTCTTCTGTTGCATACACCGAATACTTACCTTCACCTGTCTTTTCAACTTTACTAACAAGCAATTGATCATTGGCAAACGACACGTTTTTTCCAGCTAAATACGTAATATACGCTTCTAAATCACTATACACTTGCGCATCTTCATCGATATAAGGTGCCATTCCGCTAAAGTCACCGCTGTTTAAGCTTAAAAAATAAGCGGCTTTATAAGACCCTACAAAGTTGTGAATCTCTGTTTCACTCACGTCTTTTACAGGCTTTGGGTCATTTTCTGCTGATTGCTTATCTTTTGCCTCTGCTTTTTCTGTCATAGCTGGTGCAGTGTTATCATCCGTAACCCCGCGGCCAAAATTCATATACACAATAAAAATGAGCACGATTGCAAGAACTGCCCCTACGAAAAAGGGAAACGTTCGCTTTGTTTTTTGCTGCTTTTCTAAAACCGGATAGTCGGCTGTAGCTGGAACGCTTAGCTTTTCTTCTTTCACTTGCAAACTAGCAAAATAAGAAGGAAGAGAAACAGGTGACATACGTTCCGGCCCGGTAAGCATTTGTACTTCTTCAGCAACTTCAATAAATTCAGCAATAGCTGAGCTTCGGTACAGGTCTGCTACTTGGTCGAACGCTTCAATTTCTTTTCCTTGAAAAAACGTTCGTGAAGCGTTCATAAACGATGATAGCCATTTATAGTGCGCATCCATTTCTTCAACGTAGGTTACTCTCTCGATTTGTTTTTGTAGCTGTTGTTGAGAACGCTCGCTATCGTTTATCATTTCATTAATTTCTTTTTCAATAGCCCGCAGCGCCTCGATAGCGTATGCTTTCATATCAGTTTCAAGATTCGCAAAACTGTTCTTCAAACCAGGTAAGTCGATTTCTTCGAGCTGTTTATTTGCGACGGTAAGACGGCGAATGCTTTCATTGTATTCGTGCTGCTTCGTACGAAAACCAGTTGCTGTTTGCTTTGTCACGTACTGCTTTTTTCGGAGCTGATTCCATTCTTCAAGCAGCTCACTTTCTTGCTTTTGAGCAGTTAAAGCATCTTCTTTTAACCCTTCACGCTTTTGATCAACATCCATAAACGTTGGCAAATATTCTGCGCACTTCGCTTCAAGATTCGCTAGCTTGTTTGTTTGACCATATGCTGACATAACATCGAAAAAACGATTTAACAAGCTGGTCATGTCAGACGATGTGTTAATGTTTGTTTCAAAAAGGCTTAGTATATCTGTATGCAGTTGTTTTAACTTCTCTACTCGGCGCAAGTTTTGACTGCGAGCTTCCAGAAAAGCTGGATAATCTGTTGAAAGCAGCGTTGTCACTAAAAATTCTCCGTTAGTCATATCATACTGCTTGCGCTCTGTTTTCACTACTTTATAAACCTCATGCAGCTCTTTAGAAACTTCCATCATAAACTCTTGTTCCGTCAGCTGATGAAGCTTGTCCTTTACGTTACGTAAATGGCGTGAGCGCAGCGGTTCTTTTTCGTTATATAAGCTCAGCCATTCTTGCAGCATCTCATAAGCTGCTTCATTCCATTTAATTGTGCTCATGTAGTTATTCACCCGTTAATTCAATATTTTCTACTATCACTATACAGGAATTTCACGAGATTTCCAGACAAAAATAGCTATACGATAACCCGCATAGCATTTCGACATTAATATTCATAAGCTTTTAACTCTTCTTCAAATACCATTTGCATCGCGGTAAAATCATCTGGATGGGCCTTCATCGCATCATGTAGGTGGTTTAGCTCAAACTGCGAAGTAATCTCGTATTCTTTTAAATATTCATAGCTTTCAAGCTGTTCTTTAATCACGTACTGCTGCATCGTTTTGTTCTTAGGGTATTTCTCTTGGGCAGCTTGATAAACCGCATGCTCAACCTCTTTTTTATCTAATGACAAAATTGGATTCGTAAGCGTAGCTGAAAAAGCTGTTGGCGTATCATGACTGGTTGCCGTTTGACCTGCGAGCTTATCTTCAAGCTCAGACAGCTGCATTTTTACATGTTCAAGCTGCTTTAAAGCCTGATTTTTTTCTACGAGGACTTCTTTCTTTTCTTCTGTCAGTTCAGCAAGCTCTTCTTCTAGCAGTGAAATTTTTTGATAGCTCGTAATAATAAGTGCAGAACAAAATAAAAAGACAATCGTTAGCGCAAGCATCAGCGCAAGAAACCACCATTTTTTATAAAGAGGCATTGGAACTGTTGACATGTAAAACCCCTCCTTTATAGCTTGGCACACTCTTTTAATACCCATGTATATGCGTAAAGAAGGGATTTTATTTATTGATAGACGGCTAAAACGTTTTTAATACAAACTCTTTAAAATTCTGCACGGCTGGTGAAATGTATCTTCCTTTAACCCAAGCTATGCCAATAAGACGTTCGCATTTCGGGTAGTGGATTGGAATTTTCACGATATGACTTTGATCTACTCCTTTTAAATCCGGCAAAATCGATACGCCAAGCCCAGCGGCCACAAGCCCCGCAACCGTGTCTGCTTCTTCTCCTTCAAAGGTTACGTGAGGATTCACACCCACTTCATGAAGAAACTGCTCAACCGTGACGCGTAGGCTAAACCCTTTTTTCAAATGAATAAACGGTTCTTCTACTAGCTCTTCAATGGTTATTGCTTCTTTTGTGGCAAAAGCATGATTCGTCGGCACAATCGCAAATAACTCTTCTCTCCAAAGCTCTTTCCACGCTACGGGTTCTTTAATACCCATGGGAGAGATTAAGCAAATGTCTAACTCTCCTTTTTCCAGCTGATCTAGTAGAATATGCGTTGGACTCTGTCTAAGTGAAAAGTTGACCTTGGGATACTGTCTGCGAAATTCCACAAGCAAATCAGGTATGAGGTTGGTGCTCAGCGTATGTAAAAACCCTAGAGAAACCTGACCTTGGTCAGGGTCAAGTAAATGCTGAATCTCTTGCTTCCCTTTCTCAAATTCACTCATCATATTCGTAACGCTTTTTAGTAGAATTTCACCGTACTGATTTAAGCGAATCGATCTTCCCTGTCGTTCAAAGAGTGAAACACCGATTTCCTCTTCAAACCGAGCTAGCGACCTGCTTAAAGCGGGTTGCGTAATCGAAAGCTCCTTGGCTGCTTTTGTCATATGCTGTAAGCGTGCTAAAGTCTGGAAATACTCAAATTGCTGCCATTCCACCTCGTTTGACACCCCTTCCACTCATTACATAAATACATTAAAATCATGATAACTATGCATTATACATTATATATCAGAAGTGATAGGATATACAGGAGAGAAATTCTTCTATAGCTATAGAATCGAAATTAATAATCAAAAGGATGGATAAAACATGTGTGGAGAATATGATCATGAACAAGTGATGATAGTATGAGCTATATTCAGCAGGGAACAAAAGCGTTTCGCAAAACGAGCTTTGCATTTTTTGCAGCGGGCTTCAATACTTTTGCCATTCTTTATTGCACTCAGCCATTAATGGTAACGTTCACAAACGAATTTGATGTTTCACCGACTATCGCAAGCTTATCACTATCCATCACAACTATTACCCTCGCCATCAGTATGCTTGTCTTTGGTTCTCTTTCTGAAGTCTGGGGTCGAAAACCTGTGATGGTTTATTCGATGTTCACTGCTTCTGCGCTTTGCATTTTAACAGCTTTTAGTCCTAATTTTTATATATTATTAGCATTTCGAGCACTCGTCGGAATCGCTTTAGCAGGGTTACCGGCCGTTGCAATGGCTTATCTTGGCGAAGAGATTGAAAGAAAAAGCTTAGGTGCAGCCATGGGATTATACATTAGTGGAAATGCAATTGGAGCCGTAGCGGGGCGCGTCATTTCAGGAGTTGTCAACGACGCAGCCAGCTGGCATTTCTCCATTGGATTAATTGGAATTATTAGCTTAGTTGCTACAATTATTTTTTGGCGCAGCCTACCTGCTTCAACAAATTTTGTACCGCGTAGCCTCAATGTCGTAAGTTTAGGAAAATCACTAGTTGATCACTTAAGAGATCCTGGCTTACTCTTTTTATTCTGTATTGGCTTTTTGCTATTAGGAAGCAACGTTGCTTTGTTTAATTACATCGGCTACGTGCTAACCGCTAAGCCTTACGGACTCAGCGAATCTGTTATCAGCTGGATTTTTATTATCATGATGATTGGAACATTCAGTTCAATTTGGAACGGAAAGCTCATTGATCACCACGGTAAACAGCCAATTCTGCTGATTAATCTACTCGTTGCGTTTGCAGGTGTCTGCCTTACTTTAGAGAGCCACTTACTATTAAAAATTATCGGTATCGGCCTCTTTACCTTCGGCTTTTTCGGCGCTCACTCCATCGCTAGCAGCTGGGTGGGACAGCGAGCCCTGCGCAACAAAGCACAAGCTTCGTCCTTATATTTATTTTTATACTATACGGGTTCAAGCGTCGGCGGGACTCTAGGCGGGATATTCTGGTCACACTACGGCTGGCACGGCGTTATTGGAATGATCGGTGGATTTCTACTGACTGCCGGAATATTAACCGCTTGCTTATCAAAAGTAAACGTCAAATCAACTGCGCTTGTAAAAGCAAAGGAAAGCTATTAAAGAAGGTGCTATAAACAGTAAAAAGCTCTGTGAGAATAATTCACAGAGCTTTGGGTTTGTTATCATTCACGAAAAATGGCTGAACTTTTTTAACAGGAAAAGAAACTGACATGACCTACTATTTAGATTATTTTCACTAACTTTTTTGTAAAAATACTATCTTTTTCACTTGGGCTCATACATCATCTTCTTCCCCTCTACTCAAACCACTTGTCATCGTCAGAAATCCACTTATTTTGATGCAAGTCCAAGCAAAGGTCGTGGTCGTGAAAGCTAAAGTAACTTGGAAGCTTGATGGAAGAGCCACCCGCTTCTAACTAACAGCTATAAAACCAGCTTGCAATGGGACTCTTTTTAACTATTGCTTTGTACTCCTCTTCTGAAAACACCTTAATTGAATGTCTTCGTAAAAGAGCTGTTGTCACTCCCATTCCCGTAACTTGTTCCCCTTGAAACGTGCCGTTGTAGATCATCGAACTTCCGCATGAAGGACTGCTTTCTTTTAACACCACAACAGTTGCGTTTAGCTCTTGTGCTTTTTCAAGCGTTTGATAAGCTCCTTGTATGTACAAACTCGTCACGTCTCTACCTGATTTTTCAATCACGCTCGCCGTTCCGTCTAGCACATCTTCACCGCTTCCTCCAACAATTTCTGCTGGCTCGCGCGGCGTGGTAAAACCTCCTAAAAGCTCTGGACAGACAGGAACGGCTTTTTTCGCGTGAATCAACGATTGTATGACTGACTGTTCACAAGACGTACCGTTATACCGCACCGGCATTCCTGCTAAGCATGAGCTGACTAAAATCATCTTTCCTCCTCCAATTCTTTCAATCTCGTTCTAGAGTTTGTTCTTTTTTCTATTAAACCTAAAGTCTCTTATCAAAAAGAAATGACAGTTCATACTGTATTATTTACGTCGCTTTAATTCCTGCCCCGCAAAGTGGAATAACGACTTTCTCTGTTGATTCACAAGCATATCGCAAATACCCAGCATAATTCGCAGCTGTCGTTGGCTCAACGTAAAATCCTTTTTCAGCAAGCATTGTTCTTGCTTTTTGAATATCTTCTTCACTCACACGAATAACGTCTCCACCTGTATTTCGAATAGCTGATAAAATTTGCTTAGAGCGAGCCGGAGCCGCAATAGCGATTCCTTCTGCTAAAGTAGGCTGTCCTGAGATTGGAGTGGCTGCTTTTTCTCCTCTTTTAAATGCTTGTTGAATTGGAGAACAGTTTTTGGCTTGTACAGCGACAATTTTAGGCACTTTTCCTATTAATCCGTTGTCTTTTAGCTCATTAAACCCATAATATGCACCTAGAAGCAGCGTTCCGTTTCCAACCGGCACAATGAGTGTATCAGGTGCTCCGTTTAGCTGCTCCCAAATTTCGTACGCATACGTTTTAGTACCTTCATAGAAATAGGGATTATATACATGGCTTGCGTAGAACTTCTCTTCATTATGAACTGCTTGCTGAGCAGCGGCAGCAACGTCTTCCCTTGTTCCGTTCACTTCTCGTACGCGCGCTTCGTGAGCTTTTATTTGCGCCACCTTTTTTGGAGACGTACTACTTGAAAGAAAAATGTCACAGGCAATGCCGGCTCTTTTGGCATAGGCTGCAATCGCTGTGCCAGCATTTCCGCTGCTATCCGCAATGATGCTTTCTACCTTTAACTCTTTTGCTTTTGCAATCAATACGGCTGCTCCGCGATCTTTAAAAGAGAGTGTAGGCATCATGTAATCAACTTTGACATACGTATTGGGGGCATTTGGTTCTAAGGAGATAAGCGGCGTGTTGCCTTCTCCCATTGTTACTCGCTTCCAGCTGTCTGCTTCTTTTGAAAAAGGCAGTGCATCAACATAGCGCCACATCGTTGGCAGGTGGTGATGAATGTTTTCACTTTGGAAAGCTACCTTTTCCTTTAACAAATCCAATACTCCTCCACATTTGCACTTCCACAGCATGTCTTTCACAGGGTACGTTTGATGACACTCGCTTCATATATATGCTTCATTCATGTAAACCTCTCCCTTCGTTTAACTACCTATATTATACAATAGTAGAAAAATTCTTCGTTTGTTGTAAAATTTTTCTTACCACGCTAGTATATAGTAGTATAGGCGAAAAAAGGAGAGATTTTATGAGACAAAACCTTGTAAAGCTTGGTTATTTACTGGGCATTTCGTTAGTGTTGGCAGGAATACTGTATTTCTTTGCATCAAACTGGCAAGGGTTTGACCGCTATACAAAAATCGCCTTAAGCATGGCAATGATGCTTTTATTTTACGGAAGTGGATTTGTTAGCAGAATGCTGTTACCTCACCAAGCATTTCTTAGTCACTGGCTGCTCGTTGCAAGCTCCATTTCATTTGGTTTAAGCACTGCGCTCGTCGGGCAAATCTATAACTCTCATGCAGACGGGTATTGGTTATTTTTCATTTGGCTCTTACCAGCCGTTTTATTTAGTGTATTTACAAAATATCAGCCGTTTTATGTTCTTTCGTTTATCTTACTTCAGCTCACCATGTACTTTTATATTTCACCAACTGCCGTTTTCCACCGAACAGAAAATGAAGAAATTTTTCTTTACCTTACAATGGCGTTTATCAACGCTCTTATCTTTCTATTCGTAAAAAAGCAATATGTAAAGTCGCCTATTGTAATGTATGGTGCTTTTATTGTCATTCACTTCATCTTTTTAAGCATTTCACAACCAAATTATACTGTGCTAAGCGTAAGCGTTTTGATTGCTTATATCGCTCTATCAATTGTTTCACTGTTTTATTTTTCAAAAGTACAATCACACAAAGGATTGTTAGGAATTTCAATCGTTGCCGCTGCGCTGCTCGTTGTCCAGCAAGTTTTGTGGTATCTGTTCGATAACTACAGTGAGCTCACTTTATTTTTGGTACTTGGATTTGTTTTTTTATTTGTTGCAGCAAGCGTTTGGTTTATCAACTGGTTATCTCTTCACACTGATGCTCAACAAAAATCGCTGCGTGTCATCAAACAAATTATTATCATAGGAATTACGGCAATCGCTTCTATTTTAGGTAGCATATCTATCGGTGGACTTGTAACGCTCTTTACTGGCGAGTATTCACAAAACTTCATGATGCTGATTGGAACAGCCATTATGCTTTCGTTTTTCTTTATTAAAGCAGCTATTCCAACCGTTAAGTATACCCTTTTTATGACAGGTTTTTTAATCAGCGGAGTGTCCGCATTCTTTGTATACGATGTGTTGTTTTTTATCTATCTAGCACTCTTTGTTTCACTTCTATGGTTTGCTAAACAAAAATCCTTGCGCGTAGCCATCTACACGCTTGCTCAGCTGTTGATACTTATTAAGCTACCAACAACTTATTATGAAGCTATTCAACTTGATTACGTTTTAATTGCGCTCATTCTTTTAAATGTCATTGTGTGTTGTTTGACAGCTTGCCTACCTTTTAAAAGAAGCTCACTTTTGCTTACGTTTATCTTTTCACTTTCCCTTATTGGAAGCGTGAATTCACCTACTCTAAACATAACCTACAGCATCTTGTTCTTTGCTTTTTCTACGGCGTTTCTCTTTAAAAGCGTGCGGAAAGATAAGAAATTTGAGTTTACAGCTTCGATTATTTTTTGGTTTATCTTTTTAGGAACGCAATATTATGACTACCTTTGGGATCTTCTCGATAAATCGTTCGCACTTTTGCTATTAGGTGCTTTATTTACCGCATGTAGCTATAAGTTTGATCTTGTTGAAAAACAACACCCTTCCTTTATCGAGCAACATAAAAAAAGAATAGTATTCATCATTGCTTTACAGCTTATGATTCTTGGCGGATTGTTTATGAAAAATGAAATACTTCTCCAAAGTGGAAAAGAAGTGAAGCTCGAGCTAGCTCCGTTAGATCCACGCTCTCTTTTACAAGGAGACTATGTGGAGCTACATTATGAAATTTCTGATATTGAATTAGAAAAGGTTAAAGATGGTCAACGTGTTCAACTGCTGCTTCGCAAAAATAAACAAGGTGTTTTCGAATACGCAAAGCAGTATAAAATTCATGATAAGTGGAATTCTCCTTATCAAGCAAAGAAAGATGATGTTCTCATAACAGGTACGTACTACAGCTGGGGAATTCAATACGGCATTGAGCATTACTTTATTCCAGAAGGAACCGGTTTACAAATCGAGCAAGAAGCAAAGCATGCCAAAGTCAAGGTTGGAAAAAATGGAGATGCAATTTTAGTAGAGGTAACACCATAACAAAGAGAACTATTCCTTGCATTTTTTGTCCAGGGAATAGTTTTTACTATTTTTACCTATTATGTTAAAATAGTCTTGTAGAAAGGTGTGAATAAAATGAGTATTAATACGTATTTAATAAGGCTTTCCTTCATGATTATGTTGATATTTGGCGGTATATTTATTTTTCGCTATGTCAAAGCGAACGAATTACTGCTGGATTCGCTGCTCCCTTTTGCAGTAGCCTTTCTTTTACTACTTAGTTCCGTTATTTGGCGCAAAAAAATGAGACAAAGTGGAGATGTGTATATGAAAACTCATAATAGAACACCTGAAAATGAGCGAGAACAGCTGCGCCAAAAGGAATTAGAAAGTAATCCTGCCGGAAACTTATGAGATGCTATAGACCGTGCGCAAATTGGCACTTCTCCTAATGGAGCTGGAGGCTCGGACTGGAAAAGCACCGGAATTTCACTTATTGTTTTAATAACTGGATTCTTTGTAGTAGCCATCTTTCTTACCTAATGAGCGTGGAATTGTAGCAGATACGTATACTAAAAAACGTGTAGAGATGTCTCTACACGTTTTGCTTTGCTAGCATCTTTTTATAGGTTGATATCTTATGAGTTAACATCTCTTCTGTAATGATTAAGGTTTGAAGCTGCTCTTGGATAGCAAGGTGATGATTCTCTAAAAGTTCAAGGCGAGCTTGAGCTGTCTTATCCCCTTCTTCAAAGTTCTACGTCAGTGTATTTACAGAAGGCCTTGGCCAAGAACTTCAAGCAAAAGGTGCAAAAATGAAGGCAAAAGTGCTGGCACCAGCCGCTACTGAAACCGAGTTTGCTAATCGTGCTCGTGGAACAGCAGGATTTGACTATAAAGGTAATGTACCAAAATATCATACAGCAAAAGAGATGGCAGGCTTCTTATTAGATTTATATGACGGAGATAAAACTGTCGGTATTGTAGACGGGCACACGTATGAATTTGAGCTTCGTGATCCTATCTTTAACTATGCAGGAAATCGATAAGCAAACAAGCAGCTGAATGATTCAGCTGCTTTTATGTTAATAACTCACCGGATTCACCTACTAAACGTTTAATCATTCTTCTTCGTCATGAATAAGCGCTGCGTCGATATCACATAAAGGTGTTCCTAACATAAGACCAACAACATACACACCAATCTCTATTTCTTTACATCACCTGATTAGTACGAAGCTCTCCAATTTGAGACGATATCTTGAATCTTTCGCCTGCATATACTGAAATGACATATTCAAAAGGCTTATTGTTTGTAAGGTATGTCACCGTTTTAATTAACAGTAAAGGTGCATTCATTTCTAAATTTAAATAGTTTGCTTCTTGCTCATTTGCAAGCGTAGCTTCAACCGTTTGTTTCGCGTCACCGATTTTTACATTAAAATTCTTTTCAATAAAGCCATGTAGAGAATGCGTAATATTGTTGTCTAGCACGTAATCCCTATATTCTAGGGGCAAAAAAACCGTCTCTAGTGCTACTGGCACGTCATCTCCGTATCGTATCCTCTTTATGGATAACACTTTTGAATCATCCTTCAGCGCTAGGTTATGTTTGACAGATCTTGAAGCGGTAATTTCATCAATGGATAAAATAGTGCTGGTAGGAACCTTCCCCTTCTGATGCATTAATGAGGTAAAGCTCGTTGCTGCTACTAATTTTTGTTCAATCTTATTCTCAAGTACAAACGTTCCTACTCCTCTTTTCCTTGTCAAATAGCCTTCATCAACTAATTCTTGAATTCCTTGTCTCACAGTTAGTCGACTGACAGACAATAGCTTAGAAAGCGTGTTCTCGGATGGAATCGCACTTCCCGCTTGCCATTCTGTTGACATAATTTTTTCTTTTATCATTTCTTTAATTTGATAATAAAGAGGTGTAGAAGAGCTTTTATCAATCATAAAAACTCTCCTTTCACTCTGCCATAAGCTAATAAATAAGCATTATTCTCCACCGTCATTGTTGTATCAGTCCTTATTCTTTATACGACTGATTATACGATAAGAAGTGAGAAAGAAAAACCCTGTGGCTACTTATGAAATTAAAATATAGCTTCTCCCTCCTAAACCACCCATAATATTAAACAAGTAAACTATCCTAATATATTTTTCCAACCACAAGAATCTAATCCAATCGATAAATTCAAACAAAATACTTACCATTTTTTTAATACAAACAATGAGAGGGATTCTTCTTCATAAAGTTTAGTTATCACGGCTGTTACATTAACTGATGATAACAAACAGATATTTCAAGAAAGAAACGCTCCATTTGTAAAATAATTTTATTTTATTAACCTTGATATTTATGTACATTCAGAATATTTATAGACATTATTTTACAAGTGAAAATATTTACAAATTACTATTCAAATTAAAAAAAGTAAACATGTATTGCTGTCGTTTCACATATTTTAGTTAAAGGATTAAAACAATCCTGTTCATTTGAAGGGTCGTGAGGAGGAACTTATGAAAAGTCTAGGAATCGTACGAAAAGTAGATGAGTTAGGGCGCGTTGTCATTCCAGTTGAGATGAGAAGAGTGTTGGGAATTAACATAAAAGATCCTTTAGAAATCTTCGTAAAAGACGGCGAGCTTATGTTAAGGAAATTTGAGCTAGAAAATAAATGCCTTATAACAGGAGAAGTAACGCCAGAAAATAAGCAGTACGCAGAAGGTCTTATTTTAAGCCCATCTGGTGCCAGGCTTTTATTCGATCAACTAAAAGAAGATTGGGACATTTAACTTTAAAAAACTGCAAAATAGTAAACAAAAGCAAATCCCCCCTACTGTAAACACATTCGAATAGAGTGTGATTTTTTACAATAAAATATACATATTAAATACATCTTATCAATAAAAAACCTTTGTTAATTCCACAAATGTGCTAGTCTATTCCATCCAGTTCTTTCACTGACTTTATCAACTTTTCAGCTCTCCTCAAAATCTCCTCTTTCAACATAGTTTCTGTCAACTTTAAGTAGTTATCACCGTATAGAAAGTCATCAATTAAATCACTAATTTCTACAAATGATGCCAGTTGTTTTGGAGAATCTAACTCATATATGATGAGGGTAGACAAGTCGTATACCTTGTTGAAAAGATCATCTGACTGATTGATTAATTCTTCAAGCCTTTTGTATACAACATATGTGGTGCATTCTTGTTCAGTTGGTACTTTTAGTTCAAGCTCTTCCACAGCTCTTCGAAAATAGTGTTCCGCTTCAAAAATATTATAAGGTTTTTGAAGAGCAGCCAGAATATATAAAGATGTAGATTCATAGTCACTCTCTATCATAGAAAAAGCCCATGGCAAGTAATGTTCAGCAACTTTTACATTGTCTTGATAAATATGATAGTGCAACTCTAGCGTGTTCATACTGCTTTCTTTCCTATATCTTCAGCCAGCCGTAATAAATAACCGTCTGGATCCATAACCAAGAACTCTTGTTGTCCATAAAGTTTATCATCAACGCGATACCAGCTTTCTGTAAGTTTATACTTAATTGGATAATCATACTTTTTTAATCGACTGTAAATAAACTCAGCGTCGTCTACCATAATCTGAAAATTAATACCTCGCCCAAATGGATAAGCTAGCTCACCTGTATTCCAATATCCGTTTACCTGTTCAATCATGATTTCACACCCACCCAAGGTCAGCATGGCAAACTTGTCCTCTTTTCGTTCGTATTTTACCTTGAATGTTAACAAGTTGATGTAAAAGTTCAAGCTCTTCTCTATATTTGAAACTGATAGCTCAGGTGTTAGTTTAGAGCCTGTAAGCATATAAAGGCCTCCTTCCATTCAATGCTTTTTACTTGTATCGAAGCGTTCTGTTTTTTAATTACAGATTTTCATTTCCATACTTTAAGGTACTTCTTTTGATACTTCGCATCTGTTTCTATCTCTACTAGCTTTAGTGCCTGCTGCTTTAATTTTTCATCATTTGTTTCATCGTATAGATTTCGTAAGCCTTGAATGATATCAAAGCGAATAAGAGTGGCATTTTTTTCGCCTTCACATGTATGAAAGCGATCAACTAAGTGCTTGAGAACTAACTCTTTTTGTCCGTCTCCTGCTAAGCCCACTTTCCAGATTGCCTGTAGGGCGTGACGAGCCGTAACAAATTTTTCGTCCTTGGTTACTTTCCACAAGGAACCAAAATCAGTTAGTATTCGTTTTTCCTGATCACTTTTCGCAAGACCTGCAAGAATTTGAGCTCCTCTTGCTCTTTTATGGTTATCAGCATCTCCTAACCACCTCATTAACTCCTCCCACACTTCATAAGCCCAATCTACCGGTTCAGAAGTTGCGTTTAGAATTTCTTGAAAAGCTTCATACTGAAGGGCTTTATCAGCTGCTTCTAAGTTTTTAAAATGGCTGCTCATAGACTCGTTCATACTTTCCTCCATTGATACTATTTAAATTTATATGATTCATATATTTTACCATATGAAATCTCTCACCTCCTATCTATACATAAAAAAACTCCTTTTTAACCAACCTAAAATTCAGGAATAAATAGGAAAGGGTGAAAGAATGAATTTCATATGGTAATCGCTTATTTTAATCTTAACAGGTATACTTTTACTCAGGATAGCTGGACGTAAATCCATTGCTCAGATGACGCTAGCTCAAACCGTTGTAATGATTTCACTAGGAACTATTATCGTTCAGCCTATTGTCGAAAAAAGCATGTTTAAAGCAATTATAGGCGCTGCTGTTTTTGTACTAGCTATCTTGGTTTTAAAATACGTACAGGTGAAATCCAATGCGCTAGAAAAGTTCATTACAGGCAAACCAAAAGTTGTAATTGAAAATGGCCAGCTTAATTAAAAAAAACTGCGTTTAACCATTGATCAGCTTGAAATGCGGCTTCGTAATCAAGGCGTGGCAAAGCTAGAACACGTAAAATCTGCCACGATTGAACCCAATGGACAACTTGGCTATGAGCTAAAAGAATCGGAAAAGCCATTAACAATCGGAGAATTTAAAAACTTAATGAATCTTTATTTTCCTCATTTAGCTCAGCAGTTAGAGAACAGTCCATCTAGTGACACAGGAACTCAAAAGGATCTGTTTCAAGAGATTAACTATCCAAAAACGGATACCCCTCGTTATTTACAATGAGCTCTCATAAAAAATGCACCTCAGCTAATATTCTGAAGTGCATTTTTTATGGTTATTAACGCTTTACAACCGTTACGTATGAAAGTTTACTCACATTTCCAGCTGCATCTTTTGCCGTTACGTTTAAAAGAGTCCCTTTTTTCTGTGCAGCAATTTTCACGGAATACACGCCTTTAGAGTTAGCTTTCGCATAACCCAATCTGTTTTTACCGGCATTCACCGTTACCGTTGAGTTTGCTTCCGCTTTACCCGTTACTACTTTATCAGTTTCTTTTACTTTATTAACCGTTGGCTTTGCAGGTGGCGTCACATCAGCTTTTACAACTTTGACATAGGATAAGCTGCTGACATTTCCAGCTGCGTCTTTTGCCGTTACGTTTAGCGTCGTTCCTGCTTTTTGAATAGGAATACTAACAGAAAATGATCCGTTTGAGCTTGCTTTTACATAGCCAATTCGATTTTTACCAACGTTCACCGTTACCATTGAATTCGCTTCTGCTTTTCCTGTAATGACTTTATCATTATCATCAACTTGATTAACAATTGGCTTCGCAGGTGGCGTCACGTCAACGCTTGTCACTTTGACATAGGTCAAGCTGCTGACGTTTCCAGCTGCATCTTTTGCCGTTACGTTTAGCGTTGTTCCTACTTTTTGAGCTGGAATACTAACAGAGAACGATCCGCTCGCATTTGCTTTCGCATAGCCGATTCGATTTTTACCAACATTCACTGTTACCGTTGAGTTCACCTCCGCTTTTCCAGTGATTACTTTATCATTGTTAGTAACTTGATTCACTACTGGCTTTGCTGGCGCAACGTTATCAACAAACGCCGCTGACAAAATATAAATATCTTCTTCCGAATTATCATCAAGGTCATCGATATTATCAAAGTCAATAACTGGAACATAATAAGTACCAGCTTTGTTTACTTGATACACTTGCGTTTCAATCTCTTCGTCAAACTCGCTGCCTAAGTAGCTGACATTATTATTATCTTTATAATCTTTTTCGGTAACCGTAAAGCCTAAATCGATTGCAGGTGAAGAGGCACCTCCTGCTATAATGAATGCGCCGGCTGTAGGAACATTCACTTTATACATGTCCAAATCGTAAAGTGGTAAAAGCTGACCAATGACTGTGTTACCGTAAGACATTATATTTGCTGTATGAAAATCATCATTGGGCTCTGATTCAAAAACAATTTCTTCATTATCAAAGCTTACGCTTGATCGCTGAAGACTTTTTGCTGCTTTATTTGAAAATGGTGCTGGCATATTTAACGACTTCAAAACATCTGACTTTACCTCGTTTATTATTTCTGGCTTCACAATGTTTTTTTCTAGCTTTTTGCTAACCTCTGCCTGCTCTTCAATTGTTTTTTTTGATACATCATAATTATTCTCTTCTGCGTAACCTGTCCCCATCGATAACGAAGAAACCAATAAACCTGCAGTTAATGCTGTAACAACCTTCTTCTTACTCATCAAAAAATCCCCCTAAGTCCCATTCAGTTACTTTTTACTCACGACTATAATACTACTATTTTTCTAATAAAACTATTAATTTCTACATCTATTTTTCGACAAAATCTACTTTGGTTTGAATAAGGTCCGTTTAATTATAAGAATATTTAGATATACAATTATTTACATTTTTGTTATATAGCACTAATATTTAATGATATAACCTAGTCATAAAGAAAGGTGTTTTAATAGTGCAGGAACATTTGATTTTAACGCAACGTGCGCTGGCTTTACTTACAGATTACATATTGCCGATAGCTTTATTACGTCTGGATTACACCAAAAAGTCTTAGTTGTTACAGCTGAGACACTATCAAAAGTAACGGATTATGAAGACCGCTCTACCTGCATCCTATTTGGCAAAGAGGCAGCAGCGGTAAGCACGTGTATCGAACGAACTTATCCACAACGATGAACGAAGAGCAGCTTCAAACACCTGGTAAAATGCTTCAAAATGGACGCGAAGTGTACAAATGGGCTACCAGAACCGTTCCAGCAGGTATTGATTCGCTGTTACAGCAAACCAATCTTCAAAAAGAAAACATTGACTGGTTCGTCCCGCACAGTGCCAACTTGCGAATGATTGAGTCCATTTGCGAAAAAGCTGAGTTTCCGCGCGAAAAAATGCTAACGAGCGTCGAGTATTACGGCAACACATCAGCTGTTTCCATTCCACTCGCTTTGCAGCTCGCCTTAAAAAACACGCAACGAAAAACAACAGAAAAGCACAGCTATAAAAACAGCTGTGCTTTCTATATATCCAACGGACGTAAATTCGCTTCAATTTCTGCTCGACGCGGTTCTAAAAATGGCGGTAGAGCGAGCTTCTCTCCCATCGTTTCTTTGGGCTCGTCGGTCGCAAAGCCAGGCGTATCGGTTGAAAGTTCAAATAAGATACCGTTTGGCTCTCTAAAATAAATTGCTTTAAAATAGTAGCGTTCGACTTCGCCGGAGTGAGGAATACGAGCTTGCTTTAAGCGTTCAAGCCAGTAGCGGTATTCTTGCTCATTTGGGACACGAAACGCAACGTGATGAACGCCACCTCTTCCAAGCCTTGCTTTTGGCACCCCGGGTTCTTCTACAATATGTACTTCAGCTCCGCTTCCCCCTTCTCCTGTTGCATAAACTTTCATTGAATTATAAGATTTCACATGACGAAATCCCATAACGTTTGTTAGGATATCCGCTGTTAGCTTCGCTTCTGCAACTGTTAACGTAACCGGACCTAAGCCAATAATTGCATGCTTTTCTTCAATATCTTCTCGCTTCCATGGAACACCGGCACGTACACCTTTTTCTCCGTTATCTGCAACAAGCATCAGTCGTGTACCTTCGTAATCACGAAACGCAAGCGCGTTGCGACCTGCTTGGTTTGTCATCTCATCGTGATCGATTCCTAGCTCTTCAAAGCGTTGCTTCCAATAGTGAAGGGATTCCGTCGTCGGCACACGCAAGGATACGGTTGAAATATCCGTTGTTCCCGGGTAGGTTCTACCAAGGCCAGGAATATCAAAATAAGTGACTTCCGTTCCAGGTGTTCCTTCTGCATCTGCGTAAAACAGATGATATGACTGCGGGTTATCTTGATTAACCGTCTTTTTTACAAGACGCATTCCCAGTACGTTTGTAAAGAAGTCATAATTTTTTTCAGCTTTTCCCGTTAAAATTGAAACGTGATGTAGACCTAATAGTTCCATTACTTTCACGCCTTTCTATTCGTTCAGTTATTGAACAGCTTCTAGTTCTTTTTCTTTAATTAGTCTCCCCAACCTTGCATTGTAATTTCTGCCACCCTGTCCATGGTGAATATGACTATGACAAATTGGACAAAGGGCCGCAACTTGGTCCACTCTATTTAACCCGCTGTCGGTTAAGTGGTTGATGTGGTGAAGCTCTAGATATGGCATTCCTTTTTTATCTTTAAACGATGCTGGTGCACCGCATGATTCACACTTTCCGTTCGCTCGCGCTTTTATATACCGATGAAGGAAAGCTACCTTTTTCGTTAAGTTCTTTTCCTCATAGAATTTTTCTAACAGCTCTTCTTGTACCGTTGAGTTAATGCTAATTGCGTTCGCTTTCTCTTCTAATACATGGTTGGGTTTTAGTTCAAACATAATGGCTTCCCGAAAGCTTCCGTCTGCATCCCACATCAACTCAAGCTGATGGTTTACATACGTCATCTCATCTAAAAACTCAACAATTCCAGACTCTACGTACTGAAATAAATAGATGGTTTCACCGTTTGCTGCGTGTTCCATCACCGCTTTATTTCCTTTGATTAGCTGCATCGTACCACGCTGTCCTTCTCCAGTATAAAAGAAGGTTGTTTGGTCGTCGTTCCATCCATGAGAAGTACCGTATTCTTCACCGCTCATCTTTGTAAAAATAAAGATGTATGGGTATTCCTTTGGCGTTGAAATTTCACTTTGCTCCTGCCCTTTATAAAGGTCATGAATTTGCTTGCGGCGATATCGCTTTCCTCGTACAAAAGCCTCACCAAACTGTAAATCTGTAATCACAATTGTGCCCCCTGATGTAGATCTCTTTTCTTAGTTTTAGTGTACCATAAAAAAGCACAACTTGAGTTTAGTTGTGCTTAAAAAGGAGCGTCTTTCTTTGGACAATTATCGTTTTAAAAAAGGTTTATATACTAAGAGTTATTGATCTTCCACCTCTACTAAAAAAACTCTTTCGTTAAAGCCACCTTTCTCATCTGCTTTTTGCTGACGCACATGTTCCAGCTGCTGAGGAGTTGCGCCGTTTAATGCAGCAAGCGCATAAACAACTTCTAGTAAATCCGCAAGCTCTTCTACTGCCTCGTGCTCCGTTTTGGCTTCCTTATATTCGCTCCATTCTTCTTCAGCTTTTTTCTTTAGTTCCTTTTTGTATTCATCAATAGTTAGGTTGCTTGTTGTATACTTCTTTCCGCTTTGTTCGATAATCTGCGGAATGTAATCACGGACTAGCTTATTATAAGCAGGCATTTGCTCGGCTCCTTTCCTCTAAATGATATGACTAATTATACTAAAAGGTGGAAATAAGGTGTAGTAAAGTGAATCGTTATGAATGGTATATTTTCTCTATTATGCCATTGACAAAATAAGAACTAATGTTCTAATGTTGAAATAGATGGAAAGGATGGTTATGTATGAGACCTAAACTGAATCAACACATTAAGACAAAAGAATTTCTCAGCTATTATTGGTTAAAGAAAGAACTACAAGGTTTTTGCCACGACCACCACATCCCCAGAAGTGGCTCCAAAGCAGAATTAACAGAGCGAATTCATCTCTTTTTGCAAACTGGAGAAATAAAACGTCCTGTTCATAAAAAGACGGGTGCTCCTAACGGTAACAAGTTAGAAGAACTGAGTCTTGACACTGTTATTACAAAACACCATCGCTGTAGCCAAAGCGTACGGACATTTTTCAAAACTATCATTCCAAACTTTCATTTTTCAACCTATATCCAAAACTACTTTAAACAGAACAGTGGCAAGACATATCGTGATGTTGTGACGGCCTGGTATGAAGAAGAAAGCCGAAAAAAAGATCCTTCCTATCAGCGAGAAATTGGAGCCCAGTTTGAATATAACCAGTTTACAAGAGATTTCTTTGCAGACCCAACCAACAAAGGGAAAAGCCGTGCAGATGCAATTGCAGCGTGGCGTGCAGTAAAAGAACAGCCTGGAGCTCGAACATATAAAAGAAAAAACTAGGCACCGTACATGCCTAGTTTTCTACTACATTATGAAAGTCGTTTTGAAATAAAAAAGGAAATTGTTGCTGCTAGCATTGCTACTACAAGCGGAAACATATAAGTACTTTCACCAAAGGTAACCGTGCTTCCTAACGTTCCAACTTCTTCCGTCAAGCCTGGCTCATACAGCATCGTTAACAGCATACCACTACCTACTTGCAATACAAGCATTAACATTACAAAGCTAGCAATGAAGGCTATGTAATTTTTCAATGAATCCCCCCCCTTTATTTCTATTACGAACGACCATCCAAAAAGTTTCATTTTATGGAAAATAAAAGAAATTATTCTTCATTATTGTTCTTCAACAAACTTTGAATATAAAGAGCATCTTCCACAGGAATTGTAGAATAGTCAACCTCATCCCACGTCTCACCCGTACGTTCCGCTATAACAGCTCCCTTATCGTTTAGCCAAAGACGAGACTCAACTAATAATGCCGATTGCTTTGGACTATTAAATGCTACGTAAAGATCCGGATTGTTTATATCTACATCCGCAGTATCAATGCTTTCTCGGTGAGCGTAAATCAGTGATAAGTTATCAACAGCAGCTTGATTTTCTAAGTCCGTAATGACCTTTTGAACGTCTGTCTCTCCGTCCTTCCCGTCGCCAATCCAGATTTCCCGAGTGACTTGATCAGACGTGGATTTTCCAAATACGTATCCTCCTAGAAAAAGTAAAAGCGCACCTATTATAATGGCAAATGGCTTGAAGTATCCTTTCACACAATAACCTCCTACAGTACTAATGAGTTTAGTATATCATTATTTTTATAAAATTCGTTATTTTCTTCCTTTTAGCATCTTATTCACCAAAGTTCCCCCTAACGCTTCCATAAAAAAAACTCTCTGAAGCAGAGAGGCTTTAAACGATAACAACAAATAAACTAAATAGCGCAATTGGAGCTACAAAAAATCCAAGTACATGCTTCCAATGATATGGCGTCTTTTTAAATGCCAATAAGCGATCCACAATAAAGAAAAAAAGCAGCATCGGGATGAAAAAAAGTGATAAAACAAAATGTAAAGCACCCGTAATCCACCACTTGTACTTACCTTCCCAGCGATTTGTAATCGTTTGCGCAATTAGCTCTACCACAAAAGAGGTTAAGATAACAGCTGACCCTACAATAAAAAAGTAGTACCCAAGCGCGAAAAAACTCCCTTCTTTCTTAAACTCCTGAATAAAGTTAAGGATAGTAAAGTCAGCTGGCTTATCCGCAGGTATAATCGCCGTGACAAACGCTAAGACACTAATGGCAACAACCATGATTAGTCCTGCAATAAGCTTACGACTAATTAAATAGCCCATCGACTTTACAGATGAGGTTTCATTCATATATTCGTTCCTTCCTTATGTATCTTCTCTACTTTAATAAGTAGCAACATACAGCCTAAGCTGAAATATTTTACTAAAAGTGTATGAAACAACCTGTCAAAAGTCAATGAAAAACGTCCTATCCACTAGGAATAGAACGTTTTTCATTGACTTTTACTTCTCAACAACTGGATTTGACTGAGCTACTCGCTTTCCTACTGTTAACGATAAGACGAAACAAACGAATAAAACGATGGCCGCTGCTACATATGGAAAGTTGATATCAATATCAAATAAAATCCCTGCAACAAGAGGTCCTGCAATGTTTCCTAAACTTGTGTAAGCAGAATTTAAGCCGGCTACGTAGCCCTGCTGTTCTTGAGCAAGTTTTGACATTTGTGTACTAATAGCTGGTCGTAAAATATCGATTGCTAAAAACAGCGTAAACGTTACGACAACAATCAACCAGTATGCATGCGTGAACAAAGTTAAAAGTACGAATAAGCCTGCTACAAACAGACAGATTGAAATAACCCTTTTCTCACCAAACTTATTGACAATCCACCCAAAAATAGTGAGCTGAACAACAGCTCCTGCAATGGAACCAAACGTGATAATAAATGCTATATCTTTTGGCGTAAAGCCGAATTTACGATCTACAAATAAACCAAATACCGTCTCATAATTCGCTAAGCCAAACGAAGCAACAAACACAATAATTAAGCTTAAAAAGTACGGTTCCTTATACGAATTACGTAACTGTGTAAATAAGCTCTGCTTTTCTGTTTGAAGTGGGTCAGCCTTCACGCGTTCTTCCATTGGTGATTCAGGCAGAACAAATAAGGTAAGTAAGGCTGCGAAAACTCCTGCAACAGCTGCTGAATAAAACGGGACTCGCATGCCAAATTCAGCAATGAATCCACCGATTCCAGGGCCGATGATAAAGCCTGTTGTGATTGCTGCATTAATATACCCCATTCCTGTTGCGCGCTCTTTTGGCGTCGTAATATCAGCTGTATAAGCCATAACGGCTGGCATAATTAATGCTGCACTAATTCCGCCCAGCATACGAGCGCCAAACAATAGCGCCGGTGCATTGGCAATTCCAAATAGCCACTCTGACACGGCAAAGATCAACATACCGGTAACGATCATTTTTTTACGCCCAAAAGAGTCCGATAATCTCCCTGCAACAGGTGAAAAGATAAACTGTGTTAACGAAAATGCAGCGACAAGCATTCCAACGATACTTCCGCTAATTTGAAGCTCAATCATATAAGTTGGCATAATGGGAATTACAAGACCTATTCCCATAAACACCAAAAAGATGTTAAGCATTAAAAGCAGCATGGCTCCTTTATTTCTTAACAGTAGTGACATAAATAACCCTCCAACTTTCTCCTATATTCTCCATAAAACACGAAAACTATTTTTGTTTTTTTAGTTTTTATCGACCGATAAAAGAGACTGACTCCCATGAAAACAAGAGATATGCCAGACTCTGTCGTATGCGCTCTATTTTAAAGTTCCGATTTTACCTTACTTGTTAAAAGGCCGTGCAATAGCATATCAACAATCGTATCGAGCGCATCTGATACGGTTAATCGATTTTCTAAAAAAAAGCTTCGATCTAAAGTCGAATTCACAGCGTCGATGATTACCTTCATCATTAAATCAAGATTTCGATTTACAATAATTCCTTCTTCTATTCCTTGCTTTATGAGCTCTCTCAGTGAGTCCCACTGGTTCAAAGCCACATTTAACTGCTCCCACTGTGCTGGGTAGTAGCGCTTCATCTGCTCAATGATACATAAGTCATAGAAGTCATTATACTCTGGAATAACGGTAATAACTCGCTTGATTTTGTCCACCAAAGATAGATTTTCATTATTTACAATCGCTTCGGTTTTCTGATCAAAATCCTGTAGCGTTTGAGTGATAATGGTATCTAAAATCTCTACTTTGGACGAGAAATGTTCGTACAGCGTCCGTTTACTAATGCCTAGCCTTTTGGCTAAGTCATCCATTGTAAATTTCATTCCTTTATGATGAATCTCTTCGATAAATGCCTGCATAATTCGCTCTTTCATTATCAGTCCTCCTCGTGATAAACTCATAAAACATTTTTAGTTTTTCTATTTTCTCATTCTATCTCACTTCTCATATAAGTACAAGAAAAAAACCTACTTGCTGAAATAAGCAAGTAGGTTTTCTCTTAACAAATCGAATCGTTTGGTTTTGGATTCTTTAATCCGAACAATGGTCGAATAAATAAGGCTAGCGTTGTTCCTAACATTGCCATAACCATCCATACCCAACCGTGTAAGCTAAACGATGCGATTCCTCCAAAATAAGCACCAATGTTACAACCAAATGCTAAGCGAGAACCATAGCCCATTAATAGGCCACCTACAACTGCTGCTCCTGCAACTCCTGGCTTAATTTTACCAGGCTTGAACGTTCCTTGAGCTGCCGCTGAGATAAACGCGCCTAAAATAATGCCAAAGTTCATTACGCTTGTAGAGTCGGCAAGAACCGTTTGCGTTAACGCTTGACCATTCGCTCCTTGGAAATAACCCCAAGTCGAAACATCAATTCCTGTTGCCATTAACGCTTTACCACCCCATAAAGCAAATGCTGACGTAATGCCCCAAGGGTTACCGCGTACTGTTAGCGTTAGAGCATTTAAAAGTGCTAAGATAATTGCTGCCGCAAATAATGGCCAAGAACCACGAATAACTTTCTTCCATCCTGTTGTTGTTGGAAGCTGCTTCATCATTGGCGGATTTTTCTTTTTAGCAAGCTGAACTGTAATCCAGTAAATAACTGCAAATGCCACCATTTGAACAACCCATGCACCGAAATAGCCAAGCCCAGTTGATTCAGCTAACGAAATTGGTTGGAACGATGGCATATCCTCCATCCAAAATGTAAAGTGATACGCTGCAAGTAGTGAACCTCCAATGAATGAAACGAGCGTAATGATCATAGAAGACGAACCGCCACCAAGATTATAAAGAGTACCTGATGCACATCCGTTTCCTAGCTGCATTCCAATTCCGAATAAAAATGCTCCTACCACCACACTCACGCCTACTGGTGACACATAACCTGCCGGTGTCGTACCGGTAAAGCTAAACCCAGTGCTTAAAATAATAGCAAACAGCGTGGAAGCTACTGCTAGCATAAGCATATGTGCCTGTAAACCTTGTACGTTTCCGACCGACATTAATCGTCTAAACGCTGAAGTAAAACCAAATCGTGCATATAGTAACGTCGCGCCAAGAGCGAGACCGATAATAAATAATACACCTTGTGTCCAATTTGTTGTGTTTACAATCGCTGTTAGTAACACGACCGAAATTAAAATTCCGACAATAACTAACGGCTTTTGCATTGGACTAAGCTCCGTAACAACCGTTGTGCGAGCTGAATTAGTATGCTTAGAAGTTTGTACAGTTGTTGATGCCATGATATACACCTCATATCTTATAGATTTAGTAAGAATTGAACTTTTTTTATCGTACAACATATCTTTTATCCTGTAAACCTCTTTGCTCTCTTTTCATCGAAAGAGTTGATTTTCAGTGCTTCATCCATTATTTTTAAAACTAGGTGATAAAAGTGAAAGTAGAAAAGCTGAAAAAAACGCTAACAACTGTAGGTATTGTAATTTTTGTTTTAATGTTTATCGTGAACTTAATTATTACAAAAGGAGCCATTGTGGACACGCTAATTCGCATGTCTTCTCTTATCATTCTCTTGCCTATTTTTTTATTTTTCGTCTATCAAATGGGGAAGACACACTATAAACGTTTGGAACAAGAAGAAAACGAGTAGGGAACTCCCTACTCGTCAATCTACAAAAATCCGGAAACGTATATTTTATGGTTTACTTTGAATGATTCTCCTAATTTAAATAATTTGACTATCTTTTTGGTCTTCTTTTCTTTTTCTCCATGTATTTTCCATCTGTTCAAGCGTTTTTCCTTTCGTTTCCGGAACAAGCTTCCAGACAAATAAAGCAGAAAGTACACTCATCAAACCATAAAAACCATATGTTAATCCTCCACTATACTCCATCATTGTAGGGTATGTAGAGGAAATAAAATAGTTAGCCGCCCATTGAACTGCTACAGCGATTGCTACAGCGATAGCTACAGCTCGGCCTCTAATTTTATTAGGAAAAATCTCCGAAATCAGCACCCAGCATATTGGTCCCCATGACATCATAAATGAAGCTGTATAAATAATAATAAATATAAGTGTCCCTATTCCAATCATATTAGAAAATGCCATACTTGATACACCAAACATTCCAATAGACATTCCAATTGAACCTACTATTAATAAGGGCTTTCTCCCCCATCGATCAACTGTTAAAATTGCAATAATTGTAAAAACAACATTCACTAATCCCATAATAATGGTTTGCAACATTGAAGAATCTTTAGCAGCTCCCATACTTTCAAAAATACGTGGGGCATAATATAAAGCTACATTTATACCTACAAATTGTTGAAAAACAGAAAGTAGTATTCCTACAATAATCACCAATTTCCCATAGGCGAATAACTTTTGAGAAGAAGCATTCATTGTAATAGTTTGTTTGATATCCATCAAAATGGCTTTTGCTTCTGAAAAAGCTTTACTAGCTTCTTTTTCTTCTGTAGAAGAAAAAAATGAAAAAAATTTGGTACGAAAAGAAATTATTGAACGTGCAAATAAAAATGATGTGGATGCCTTAAGTGCACTACAAAACTTTGGATTCTATATTAGTATTGGCATCACTAACATTCTCAATACTTTTGACACACAAGCCATTATTCTAAGGAATAATATTATCGAATCTCACCCGATTGTGTTAAACACCATTAAAAATGAAGTTGCTTCTAGGGTACATTCTCATTTAGAAAATACATGTGAACTACTCCCCTCTTCATTAGAAAAAAATGCACCTGCATTAGGTGCTGTCTCAATTGTTATTAATCATTTCTTAAATGTTCAAAACGAGTAGGGAATTTTCCCTACTCATTTATTATTAGATAGACTGATACACTTTTCCTGAAAACTGTGGTAACCAATCACCATGTGCTTCAATCAAATCGTCACATAGTAAAACAATATCATCCATTGATAGTTCAGCACTTGTATGAGGGTCTAACATTGCAGCTTGGTAGATATGCTCACGCTTTTTGGTCACTGCTGCTTCGATTGTTAAAAGTTGCGTATTGATATTTGTACGATTAAGCGCTGCTAGTTGCTCTGGTAGCTCTCCGATATAACCTGGAATAATACCGCTACGATCAACGATACACGGGACTTCTACGCACGCTTTTTGTGGCAGGTTACTAATTAAACCACCTGTGTTTAATACGTTGCCTGCAAACTTAAATGGCGTATTCGTTTCCATCGCTTCAATGATACGTGAACCATATTCATGAGAGCGCGTGTGCGTGAGATTTCTGTTATGAACAAGCTCTTCTCGCATCGTTTCCCATTGGCTAATTTGCTCTTCGCATCGTCTTGGGTATTCATCAAGCGGAATGTTAAATTGGTCGATTAAACCTGGATAGTTGTTCTTAATAAAATATGGGTGATACTCTGCGTTATGTTCAGACGACTCCGTAATATAATAACCAAACTTGTCCATAAGCTCGAAACGCACCATATCATTATGCTTTATTTTTTGCTTTTCACGAGCACGGCGCTTAATTTCAGGATATAAGTCTTTTCCATCCCGCTTTACTTCTAATAGCCATGCCATATGATTAATACCTGCGATTTTTTCTTCAATTCCTTCGTGATCCATTTCAAGCGCCTTAAATAAATCTTTGGTACATACCTGTACGCTATGACAAAGCCCGACCGCCTGAATATCCGTATAGCGTAACATCGCACCCGTTAAAGTAGCCATTGGATTTGTGTAATTTAAAAACAGCGCATCCGGGCAGACTTCTTCCATATCTTTTGCAAAATCAAGCATCACTGGAATGGTGCGCAGAGATCTAAAGATACCACCAATGCCAACCGTGTCACCAATCGTTTGGCGAAGACCATATTTCTTTGGAATATCAAAATCAATTACCGTACTTGGTTTATATCCCCCTACCTGTATGGCATTGATTACGTACTTTGCGCCTTTAAGCGCTTCTTTTCGATTAAGGTACGATTTAACCGTCACGTTGATTTTATAGTTTTCTTTTAGGTTATTAAGCATGTTTTCTGAATCCTTTAAACGCTGCTCGTCGATATCATATAAGGCAAATTCAAATCCTGCCAAAGCCGGAACAAACATGCAGTCTCCTAAAATATTTTTGGCGAATACTGTACTTCCTGCACCGATAAACGTAATTTTTGTCATTAATTCTCTCCCTCTCTTTTCATCATTTAGCCTTTAACAGATCCCGAAGCTAAGCCGGCAATAAAATATTTTTGTAGAAGTAAAAATAAAATTGTCATCGGCAGCATAGCGATTAAAGCTGCTGCTCCTACTAAGCTCAAATTATGCTGATTTTGTGCAAAGAAACTGGCAAGCGTAACCGTTAATGTATGCATTTCTTTATCTTGCAAGAAGAAAATCGCAAACTGATAATCGTTCCAAATATACACGCATGAAATGATTAAAACAGACGCCGTCACTGGCTTTAACAGTGGGAAGACGATGCGGAAAAAGATACCTAACGTACTTGCTCCATCAATTTTCGCTGCTTCTTCGAGCTCTTTTGAAATCGTCGAGCGAATGAATCCTGCATATAGAAAGATTGTTAATGGTAAAAATGCTGCCACATTGTTTAAGATAGCAATTTGGTATGTGTTCATCATCCCCATGTTAACCACCATTTTGTAAAGGGGAACAAGTGCTGTTAGCGGGGGGATGACCATAATTCCAATAAAGATAAAGTAGACGTATTTATTTAGCTTTGTTTGACGACGTGCTAGTGGATAAGCAGCGAGCGAACCTAATACAATAAGTAAAACGGCTGAGCAAAACGTAATAATAACCGTATTTAAGAACGCTGTACCAAGTCCTGCTTGACTCCACGCATCAGCAAAATTTTGAACATTGGGCTGTGATGGAAATACCCACTTTGAACTGAAGTCTCCCGCTGGTTTAAGCGATGTTGTCACAAGAATATAGAACGGCACAATATGAAAGATGGTGATCACAACAGCCAAAACTGTAAGCCGTCTTTTTTTCTTCTTATTCGTGTAATCAATCATGCTTCTGTCTCCTTCCTCTTAAAGTAAATCAATGCTCCGATGCTAATAATTAAAATAATCACAGCCATAAATACACCCTGCGTTGCAGCGTAACCTGCGTCTTGTCGTTTAAAGTATAAATCATACATAAACGTTGACATAGATTGTGATGCATCTCCAGGCCCCCCGCCTGTTAAGGCAACAATTACGTCAAACAACTTTAGTCCTCCAATAATATTTAAAACAACGTTAATTGTAATAGACGGCATTAGTAAAGGAAGAGTAATCGTTTTAAACTGCTGCCAACCAGAAGCACCATCTAACTGAGCTGCTTCATAATAATCTTTTGAAATCCCTTGAAGTCCCGCAAGATAAATAATCATCGCAATCCCAACAAACTGATACGTATTAACAAATACAATGATCCATGGATTCAAACTTGCATTCCCTAGTGCGTTAACCGGTTCATACCCAAAGAGCATCAGCACATCATTCAGCGCTCCACCTTGAAATGAGAAGAAAAAGTACCAAATGTATCCCATAATAATCGGGCTAATAATAACCGGTAAATAAACAATCGTACGCGTGAATGTTTTCATTCGAATACTTTGATTCAACAAAAGTGCATACAACAAGCCCAGTATATTCTGAAAAATTGTACTTCCAATTCCGTACAATAGCGTATTTTTCACAACCAGCCACGTTGTTGGATCCGCTAGTAACCTCTGATACTGTTCAACTCCAATCCAATCATATGTTTGCGAAAAACCATTCCAGTTTGTAAACGAAAGCTGGATGCCATTAATGAATGGATAAATAATAAACAGCGTAACAATGACAAGCCCAGGTAAGTACATCCACCATAAAGATGATTCTTTTTTGAGCTTAGTTGACTTTTTTTTCTTTATAACTGAAGTAGACTCTTTGGGTAGCCGCTCGTTTCTTACTAATTCGCTCATAACCTCACTCCTATTTCAGCTAGATGCAGTTTGCAGAAAGCAGCACAATTAAGCACTGCTTTCCCTAACTTTTTACTGCTTTCGCAAGCGGTTATACTCTTCTTCCATTTTCTTAGAAAGCTGTTTTGCTGTAAGCGTTCCAGCTAATAGCTCTTGACCTGTTGTTGACATCACAGACCACATACCGCTTGGTAAGTACTTACGATCAAAGTATGGCTCTACCTTTACTTCTTCATATTGCTTATAAAACTCTGAGTAGTAGTTATCTGCTTCCGCATTTTTTAATGCTGCTGTAGAAGATGTGCCTTCAGCTATTTTCTTTACATTTTCCGGCTTAGCCGCAAATTCAATAAATTCCTTTGCCTCGTCTAGGTTTTTAGAATCTTTCCATGCTGCTAGTGTAAAGCGCTCGCCGCCAATCCAACTTTGTGCATCCCCTTTATGAACAGCTGGTACAGGAATTGTTCCAACCTTTACTTCAGGATTTAGTTCTGTTGCATCAGGACCTAAGGAGCCTCCTACGAATGTAAACGCAATTTTATCTTGTGCCATAAGCTCCGTTACCTGGGATTGTTTCGCTGTTAATACATCTTTGTTGAGTAAATCTTTTTTCTTTAAATCGACCATCAACTCTCCTAGCTGATCGTATTTTGACCAGTTGAAGCTTCCATCTAACAGCTCGTCTCCATGTCCATTCTCTTTGTCAGTAATAAGATATGGCGTAGCGATTTGGTCAAAGATTTGCGCAATATTTCCGTTTTCTCCTCCAGGAATCCAAAGCGGTACGACATCACCTTTGCTTTTGTTTTTTACTACTTCTAATGCTTTCACAAACTCATCCATTGTTTGTGGTGGTTTAATTCCGTATTGTTCTAGTAGTTTCACATTATAGCTAATCCCATCTTTAGCTTGATTTAACGGGTAAGCGTACACCTTGCCGCTTTCATCTTTTAAAATTTGATCAAGCGCAGGATCTAAGTCTTTCACCCAATTCATGTCTTTTAAATCTGCAACATATTCACCGTATCGAAGCTGTGACCAACCGTGCGTATCAAATAAATCCGGCATGTCGTTGGCACCCATCTTCACACGAAGCATATCCTCATATCCGTTTCCAGGAAAGTTTGCTTCAATCGCTATATCAGGATTTTCCTTTTCAAAATCTGCAATTACGCTTTCTAATGCTGCTCTTTCTCCTTTATTACTCATTGTGGAAAACAGTGTTAGTGTGACTTTACCACCATCACCAGAAGAAGCTCCTTTGCTTCCACACCCCGCCGCAAATACCGCAAAAACCATAAACAAAATTAACAAACGCGTCACGTTCTTCATGTGCTCCTCCTACACGTTATTTATTTAGAATTTTCTGATTAATTAGGATAAAACGGTTTTATTGCCAGAAAATAAAAAAGTAAGTATAATAGGCTTCTATATGTTTTATTTGAGGTTAAAAACCCCTAGATAAGAAGGACTGCCATCTTGCTTGTTCCGCTTTATCTGCCAATAAAACGGAAGCATTTGCTCTAGGTTTTTTAATCTCTTTTTTTTATGTGTTTTTTACTTTCGATTTCTTCTCCCCCTTACAATCATTTACGTTCCAATAAGGCTCGTGCATCACCTCCTTTCAGTTATACTGTTTACGCCCCGCTAGCCATTCGTTTCATTGTTAAACCACAGCTATCTCGAATTACTAATTTTGTAGGTGCCGTCACCTTTAGCGGAATCTTGCGCCCATTTATTCGATCCATTAGTAAGTTGACCGCTAACTGGCCCATCTGCTCCGTGTAGACCTTGACCGTGGTTAGAGGCGTACTCGTAAATTCTGCAACATCTACATCGTTAAAGCTTACAATCGCAACATCTTCTGGCACTTTACGATTCGCTTTTTGAAGAGCTCGCATTGCGCCAATCGCCATTGAATCGCTCGCTATGAAAAAGGCTTCTGGCAAATTTCCTTGTTTAATCGCTTTCTCCATTAACTCATACCCTTGAGCCATGGCGAATTCACCAATATGAACATCGCTAGAACAAAACATTCCTTTTTTCTCTAGTATTTTTTCAAATGTTGTTTGGCGCTTATCTTCAATAACCTGATTTCCGTTTATAAAATGTTCTCGTTCACGTCCTCCGATGTAGCCAATACGCTGATAACCTAACTGTATTAAATGCTCAAGCGCACTTTCCGTTGCGCGTTCAAAATCGCTGATGACTGAATCATATGTATTTTCATCCGCTAAGTGATTGACAAAGATAATATTGTCGAGATGATTACTAACAGTTTGAATCGTCTCAGCACTAATGCGCCCGACAACAATTAAACCATCTAGGTCATGAAGCACTTCTTCTCGATGCATGCTTTTTAGACGAAACATTCGATTTGTTAAAATTCCTCTCTCTATGCAAGCATTCTCAATTCCGTGTCGTATAGATGAAAAGAAGGGGTCTGCCAGCTCTTCTTCAACAGTTTGGGCAAACATAATACCAATACGGGGAGTAAGATTTGCATCTCCCGTCTCTCCTTTACGCGCTCTTACGGGTGTATAATTCAATGCTTTTGCAGCTTTTAAAACTCGACTTCTGGTTTCATCAGAAACAGAAAGTGTGTGATCATTGTTTAACACCCTAGATGCGGTGGTGCTTGAAACTTTTGCAGCAGTTGCTACCTCTTTTAACGTGGTCATATACACTACCTCACTACATGTGTTTTTTTACTTATTTTTCAGTAAATTTTACCTCGATAAATGAAGAATAACATATAGATAAAGCGCTTTCAATATATTTTTTTGAAATTCTCACACTAACGTCGCATAAATATTGACTGAATTTTCTGTTTTCTTATTTTTCCGTTTGAGAAGAAAAATGAAGACACGTGAACAGAGGTAGTAATCATCCATTTTTTCACTATAACCTTTGGCGAGGGCGACAGAGACGGTTAAACCTTTACGGGACAGCTCTTCCTGCTATTTTTCGAATCCAAATGTGTGCGGATTTCCACGGTGCTGCTTTTAACAACCGACTAATTTGTAAGTACGTCCGTGAACTGTTTGTACCCAACTGAGCCAGTACGTTTAAACAGTAGACAATCATCGCGATGTACACTTGATTATGGACAGCTTGTTCGCTTTGTCCGTAGAACTTTTTGATGTTCAAGTGTTGTTTCATCCACTTGAAAAACAGCTCGATTGCCCAGCGTGATTTGTACAGTTCAGCGAGTTCATCCGCATTTAAGTCGAAACGATTCGTGATGAGGTGCAGCTCATTCCCTTTTGAATCCATCACTTTCAGTAGTCGAAACTCATTACCAGCCCGACTTTGTGCTGTGCCCAAAGAAATCATTTCATCTGATAAAACAGTTGAATTTTTTGGCAGGTGAAATTTCTCGATTTGATGTGTAACGGCGTTTTTTCGTAAGCGTGAGACAAAGAAATACCCGTCGTCTGTCATGCGGTCAAATCGCTCATAATCTAAGTAACCACGATCAAAAACGTACATGCATTCTTTGTCGTCAACGAGTACCTCTAGCTGGCCACGATCGTGTTCTTTCGCATTTGTCAGCACCGCATTATCAGGATAGGAACAGCCTTTTTCTGCGTAAACAAGGCGCAAATGAAGCTTGATACCTGATTTTGTTTTGCGAAACTCCGCCCATTTGTGATTATTCAAATTGAGTGGCAACGTACTCGAATCAATGATTTTCAGCGGTGTTGTCGTTTTCCGGCGCTGCTCATAATGTGATTTCTCGTGAATTTGGGCAACTAAATCCAAAAATACCTGTTGGAACACTTTAGTCGGCACTTGATTTAATCGGCGTCCGAGCTGCGAAAAGCTAATCGCTTCTAAATGCGTCGCTTTTTGAAGGTCGTCAGAAAATAATGTCTCACTGACTGCACGCAGACTCTCGGTTTCGTTGAGTTGTGCGAATACGAGTAATTTCAAGAATGAAGCAATGTACAGCTTCTTTGTATAGGAATTTAATTGATAGCTTTCAACCAATTCCTCGAGTTTTGTGGAGAAAATCGGTGAAAACCATTGTTCAAATGATGTTTTTCGTGTAAACTTATCCATGCTTATTGTCCTTTATTTTGGATTTGGATGGTTTATTACCACCCAACCATTATAAAGGATTTTTTTGTGCATGAATAATATTGCAGAAAATTCAGATTTATAAAGGGCTTTGAATTATTTTAATGCGACGCTAGTG
>NZ_LWBK01000026.1:0-39506 GCF_001614195.1 Bacillus sp. VT 712
TCAAGTCCGGAGTGAACGAGCGATTAAGCGTTTTTGGACCATTGTCCAGTTCACCTATGTTTTTGCGATGTACCTTAGAAAGGCTGCCTTTAACCTAGCCATTCAGTGCATAAGAAAACAAAAAATCGGCAGTATCATTGAGTTTGTGTATCGTGAAACCACAAATGGAACGTCACTTGAGCAAATTAAAAATGAGCTCCAAGTGGCATAGGGTACCTATCATTTCTAATCGAATGGAAATATTTGTATCTAAAAATGCTCATTATCAGTTAATATTTATTTGAGAATTAAAGTTGATGATATTCATTAATTTTGGAACTGCTGTATGAAGGGTTTCCTCTCTTTGAATACACGCTGTTGCAACTCCGTATATTCCCCAGCTCCAAAAGGTAGCTGTAACAAAGTGATCGGGATGTTGACCGTATTGTTTAGTTAACAATTGTTGTAGTGATTGGGTTAGATGTTTTTTTATTTCCGACTCAACTTTTGGTTTGAAAGCATCGTAGGCACGTTGACATTGCAATGATAGACCAGTTTGTGAATTGATAATGGCTTGAAGTGTTAGAATAATGGTCTTTTCACTAATTGCTTCTTGTTCTTCAATATCCTTAAATAATTTGTTTGTTATAATTTCTTGTTGTATAGCGTCGACCAAATCATATTTATCGACAAAATGATAATAAAAAGTGGAACGATTGATTTTTGCTTCCTCTGTTATATCCCCAATTGATATTTCTTCAAAATTCTTTCGCTTCGCTAATGTATAAAAGGCATCAATAATAGACTGTCTAGTACGTTGATTGCGTGGGTCCTGTTTTTTTATACTTTCTCCTATTCCAACGAACAAAGTTTAGGATTTGTTTGTTTTGTAATAGGAAGAAACTCATCAAAAAATTAGCATCTGCTTAGGTAAAAGCAGATGCTTTTTCAACAAAGAGGGATTATTAGGTTACTCTCCTTCTTTTTTTATTTAAATTCATAAAAATTACAAAAAAGTTAATTTATTATATATTAAAATTACGATAGATATAAAGGAGGTTGAGAATGGAGGTATTTGCCTGGTTTTTAATTTTATTTCATATAGCTGTTGCACTCTTCTGGATAGGAAATTCTTCTTACCTCTTTTCAAAAGGTGAAGTAATGAAAATAGATACTCGTTAAAAAATGATAAACGAATAAAAATTACTGCTAAACTTGCTTTTATGATAAAAATGCAAAATTCCCCATTGTCTATTTATGAAATTTATGTAACTATATTAATAAGGTCATCAGATGACCTTATTAGATATGAGCGCTTAATAATATAAGTCAACTAGGGGGAAGGGTTTATATGTTATTGTTCATTGCGCTAAGTGCAATCATTGCGCCATTTTTGTTTCTTGTAGTTCTAAGGATGTCAGCTGCTAAAGGAATGGCATTGAGTTCAATTATCGTCATATTGTTAGCGCTTACTATCTGGGGGATGGAAGGGAAAGTAATTTTAGCATCAATTTTTCAAGGAATACATAAAACATTTACGATTTTGTGGATTTTATTCGGTGCATTGGTATTGTTGAATACCCTTCGAAATACGGGTGGAGTTGTTCGAATCAATCAAGGCTTTCAAAGCATTTCAGCTGATATGCGTGTCCAAGTAGTTATTGTAGCTTTTTTATTTGGCTCACTTATTGAAGGAGCCGCTGGTTTTGGGACACCGGCGATGGTGACAGGCCCGCTATTATTGGCTCTGGGTTTTCAACCACTGGTGGCCGCCACCATTGCGCTAATTGCTGATAGTACAGCCGTTATGTTTGGAGCAGTGGGGACGCCAGTAGCAGTCGGACTCAGTAATATTCCAAGCGCAGATATTAATTTCTTTAAAGAAATTGCGGTGCAAGTCACAAGTTTAGACTTATTGGCGGGTGTCTTTATTCCATTTATTTTAATGGTTGTATTAACCACATTTAGTCGCAGTGGTATAAAAGATGCGCTGCAAATGTTTCCATGGACGTTCCTCATTGGAATTGTATATACGGGAAGCGCATTTCTGATTGCTAATTTCTTTGGGCATGAATTTGTCTCCATTTTAGCCTCTCTTATTACGTTAATTGTAGCAACTTTGACAGCAAAGAGAGGAATCTTATTACCTAAAGGAGAATGGAAAAAGGTAATGAGGAAAGATTTCAAGATAGCGGAAGATAAAGCGGAAATGGGCATTTTAACAGCATGGGCACCGTATATTATCGTTGTAGTCTTATTGCTGTTGACTAGAGTTATCCCAGGACTTAAGCAATTTGCGTTAACTGCTATTGACTTAACCTGGACGGATATTTTAGGAGTACAAGGTATTGTTTCTAAGTGGGAGTTTTTATATTCTCCAGGAACGATTCTAACTTTGGCAGCTGTGTTTGCTTTTCTTATTCAAAGAAAGTCTTATAAAACATTTTTGCAAGCATCAAAAGAGTCACTAGGTACAATGAAAATCACAGCGATTTCACTCATTGCAACGCTGGCGATGGTACAGGTGTTTGTTAATTCTGGATTGAACCTAAACAATTTAAATAGCATGCCAGAATATATTGCAGAATCATTAGCGAGTTCTTTGGGGGCAGTCTGGATTTTTGTAGCGCCATTCCTTGGAAAACTTGGGGCGTTCATTACTGGGAGTGCAACGGTATCCACATTAACCTTTTCACCAATTCAGTACAATGTTGCCCAAGCAATTGGCTTAAACTTAAACACTGTTTTAGCAGTTCAGCTCATTGGTGCTGCAGCGGGAAATATGATTTGTGTTCACAATGTGGTGGCTGCTAGTGCTGTTGTTGGTTTATCTGGTAAAGAGGGGGAAATTATTCGCAAAACGTTAGGAACAGCAGTTGTATATGTAGTATTAGCGGGTATAGCGGGGTTTCTCTTTTTAAATGTTTTTTAAATAAGAAAAGCAGGGTTCCCATTGTATTCTCTTATAAGTAAATCTATATAATAGAGAGATAGATGGGAGTTGAATGAAATGAACTATAAACGTGTTCGTGGAAAAAAAGCATATGAGGAAGTAGCTGAAACACTAATTGAATTAATTAAAGCGGGAGATCTAAAGCCCGGTGATAAATTAGAGTCTGTTGAAAAGTTAGCAAAAAGCTTTGATGTAGGGACGTCAACTATTCGCGAGGCTTTAAGTGGCTTACGTACAATGGGGCTAGTAGTAGCGAGGCATGGAGAAGGTACATTTGTAAATAACTTCGATCCTTCTAAATTCCAGTTGCCTGTTAACATTGCTTTTTTAATGAAGATTGAAGATATTAAGGAACTTTACAAAGTTCGTGAAATTTTAGAGCTAGGTACGGTAGCTCAAGCAGCAGCGGTGCACGAAGAAGAGGACCTATTAGCGCTTGAGAAAGCATTGATTGTAATGGAGAATGCAAGTGGGAATGAAGAGTTAGCATCAAGCGCTGATTTAGACTTCCACTTGGCCATTGCGAATGCGACACATAATAAATTACTTATTAATTTAATGAGCAGCGTGTCGTCGTTGATCTCTGAGACGATTCAAGAAACGAGAAAAGTATTCTTATATTCAGGTAATACAGTGGAAGATTTAAAAGTAGAGCATCGAAGAATCTTTGAAGCTATTAAAAATAGACAGCCGAATGAGGCGAGTGAAGCGATGCTTGAGCATTTACAAAATGTTCAAAGCCGTCTCTTTACATATATTGAATGATGTAACGGGCTGTTTACCAAATTTCTGAGAGGTGAGCAAGTATGAAAGTTTCCTTATTTAGTACATGCCTAAGTGATATTCTTTTTGCCAATGTCGCTAAAGATACGCTTGAAATCCTGGAACGATGCGGCTGTACAGTTGATTACCCTATGGAGCAAACGTGCTGTGGCCAACCAGCGTATAACAGCGGATACTTACAGGAAGCAAAGCAGTCAATGAAGCAAATGATGAAAGCTTTTCGTCATTCTGAATATATAGTTGGACCATCAGGATCATGCATTAGCATGTTGAAAGAGTATCCGGCTGTGTTCAAAGGAGATGTAGAATGGGAGAAAGAAGCAGAAGCTTTTGCAGCTAAGTGCTATGAGATTACTGAATTTCTTGTAGATGTATTAAACGTTACAGATTTAGATTCTTCGTTTAAAGGAAAAGTCACGTTTCATTCTTCCTGTCATATGAAACGACTGTTAGGAGTAAAGGAACAGCCTAAAGTACTGTTGAGAAACGTAAAAGGTGTAGAATTAGTTGACTTACCTTGTGAAGAAGATTGCTGTGGGTTTGGTGGTACGTTTGCTGTGAAAAACTCTGTTATTTCACAAGAGATGGTCAGTGAAAAGTCACGCCACGTATCAGAAACGGAAGCAGAGTATTTAGTGGGCGCTGATATGGGATGCTTAATGAATATTGGCGGTCGCATGAGTCGTGAAGGAAAAGAAGTTAAAGTCGTTCATATTACGGAGATTTTAAACACTCATTAAGAAACGGAGGAATGGAGATGAGCGTCAAAATTGGTGAAATTCCATACAAAGAACGAATTCAAAAAGGAATTGCAGATGATTTCATGAGGCAAGCTGTTTCCTCCGCTCAAGGAAGACTTCGAAATGGGCGATTGAGTCAGGCAGAAGCATTGGGAAACTGGGAAGATTGGAGACAGCTAGGTTCTGAAATTCGCACGCATACATTAGAGAATCTAGACTACTATTTGCAGCAACTAAGCGAGCAAGTAGCTAGACGAGGAGGAAATGTCTTTTTTGCAGAAACAGCAGAAGAAGCAAATGAGTATGTTAAAAGTGTGATAAAAAAGAAGGAAGCGAAAAAAGTTGTTAAATCAAAATCGATGGTAACGGAAGAAATCGGTTTAAATAAAGCGCTCGAAGAAGTAGGTGCTGAAGTTGTTGAATCTGATTTGGGCGAATGGATTTTACAATTGGATGAAGATCCACCTTCTCACATCGTAGCTCCTGCTCTTCATAAAAATAAAGGGCAAATACGAGAAACGTTTGCTAATAAAAAAGGATATGATGGCTCAGATACCCCGGAAGAGCTAGCAGCGTTCGCGCGAGAACAACTTCGTCAAGATTTTTTAGCGGCTGATGTGGGGGTTACAGGATGTAATTTTGCTATTGCAGAATCAGGTGCTATCACGCTTGTTACCAACGAGGGAAACGCAGAAATGGTCACAAGCCTCCCGGACACTGTTATTACAGTAATGGGAATGGAAAGAATTGTTCCAACTTGGGAAGAGATGGAGATACTTGTTAGTTTGCTAACGCGAGCAGCGGTTGGACAAAAGCTAACGAGCTATATCACTGCTATTACAGGGACAAGGCTTGATGAAGAAGTAGATGGTCCAGATGAATTTCATCTAGTTATTGTAGACAATGGCCGCTCGAAAATTTTAGGAACAGAATTTCAATCAGCACTTCACTGTATTCGCTGTGCAGCCTGTATTAACGCATGCCCTGTTTATCGTCATATCGGAGGGCATGCTTATAACTCAATTTACCCAGGACCGATTGGTGCAGTCATTACGCCGCTTTTAGAAGGCTATGATGATCATAAAGAGCTTCCATATGCATCGACGCTATGTGCAGCGTGCTCAGAGGCATGTCCTGTTAAAATCCCACTGCACGAGCATTTGGTTCGCCATCGTCAAATCATTGTGGAACGAGAAAATAAAGCACCTATGGCTGAAAAGCTCATGATGAAGGGATTTGCGAAGTGGTCAGCAAACCCATCTCTTTATAACTTAAGTGCAAATCTCGCTAAGCCTGCTCTTAGACCATGGACAAAAGAGGGCATGATTGAAAATGGACCGGGCCCATTGAAAGATTGGACGAGTGTACGTAATTTCTATGCTCCTGAAGGTCAGTCGTTCCGTGCTTGGTTTAAGCAACGACAGAAGGAGGGGGAGTCATAATGATACAGAATAGAGAGGCTTTTTTAGATAAATTAGCTACTACTTTAGGTAGAGAAAGAAGAGTCGAAGGTGTACAGCGTCCAGACTGGAGCGTTACACCACAGCATGACGTATTTAAAGATAAGACACAGGATGAGCTTGTCGATATTTTACAAGAGCATTGTAAAGTTATTCACACAACGTTTAAGCGAACAGGCCGTGAAGGGTTGCTTGGCGTTCTTGCGGAAACAATTAAAGGCTATAATGGGAAGTCGTTGATTACTTCAAACGACTTGCGACATGAGGAATACGGGTTAATGGACTTTTTTGATAGAAATGCTGAAGATCTTCATGTCCATATTTGGGAGGCTGAGAAGGGTAAGGTAAATCAACAAATTGCAGAAGTAGCTGACGTAGGTCTGGTGTTTAGCGATGTCACGCTTGCAGAGTCAGGAACGGTAACGCTCTTTCATAATAAAGATCACGGCAGATCAATTAGTTTGCTACCGAAAACGTTTGTTGCGATTATTCCCAAGAGTACGCTGGTACCTCGAATGACCCAAGCAGCTACGCTTATTCATAAAATGCAGACCCAAGGTGAAGACGTGCCTTCTTATGTGAGCTTTATTACTGGACCAAGCAATAGTGCTGATATTGAGATGAACCTGATTGTTGGTGTACACGGTCCTGTCAAAGCAACTTATATTGTAGTCGACTAACTTCTAGTGGGAATTTCCGTCTAATAGTTATGAAAAGGCTGTTTTTTAGGTAAGGTTTTATACTAGTGTGCTATAGATTTTGGTAAAGCTTCCCTTGATAATTGAAAAGGGAAGCTTCTTTATGTTTATAATGACGGTAAGACGAACTAAAGGGGGTGACTAGATGGATAGTATAATCTTTGACTTAGACGGAACGCTCTGGAATTCAATTGGAACAGTAGCTATCGCTTGGAACGAAGTCATTAAGAAGAGCAATTATGTTGAAAGAGAAGTAACAGAAAGAGCCTTTGAACAAACCATGGGTCTTCCATTTCAAGAAATTGCTCAAAAACTATTCCCAGAATTAGATGAACAAAAGCAAAAACAGATTCTAGCGGAGTGTTGTGAAGTAGAGAATACTTATTTGGAAAAACACGGTGGTAATCTGTATCCACAAGTAGAAGAAACGCTAAAAGAGCTCTCTAAAAAATATAAATTGTATATTGTGAGCAATTGCCAAGCAGGCTATATTGAAGCTTTTTATAACTATCATAAGCTAGATGCACATTTTATTGACTTTGAAAATCCTGGGCGCACAGGTTTATCAAAAGGTGAGAACATTAAGCTCATCATGAAGCGTAATAAATTAAAAAGTCCTGTGTATGTAGGAGACACACAAGGAGATTTTCAAGCAGCTCAGTATGCGGGTATTCCATTTGTCTACGCATCGTATGGATTTGGCGAAGTTGAAGCGCCTGATTATACAATTGGTACGTTTCAAGAGCTAAAAGAACTGTTTTAGCAGCTCTTTGGGTTTAAGATATATGTATGCCAATGCGCGCCGTTTCACAGTCTATATACATAAATATACCTTTGTCTTGAGAGGATGTGACAAAGTTAGCTTTCTTCTTCATTGAATGTAAGCGGTTCATATCCTAACATTATAAGTGTAATTATGATATAGAAAGGAAGAGAGCACATGGCTCAATCAAATATAAAAGTAGGCGTTCAAAAGTTTGGTAACTTTTTAAGCTCAATGGTAATGCCAAATATCGGGGCATTTATTGCCTGGGGTCTAATTACGGCACTATTTATTGAGAAAGGCTTTTTTCCAAATGAAGAGCTTGCTAAGCTTGTTGGACCAATGGTTACGTACTTATTGCCCCTTTTGATTGGTTATACTGGTGGTAAGCTTGTTCATGACCAGCGCGGTGCAGTTGTTGGTGCCATTGCTACAATGGGAGTTATTGTTGGAGCAGATATTCCAATGTTCCTTGGAGCGATGATTGTGGGTCCACTTGGTGGGTATGTTATTAAGAAATTTGATCAGTTAATTGACGGTAAAATTAAAACAGGCTTTGAAATGCTTGTAAACAATTTTTCGGCAGGTATTTTAGGTGGCGTATTAGCCATTTTAGCTTTCTTAGGTATTAGTCCTGCAGTAGATGCGTTTACCCAAGCGCTAATTGTTGGTGTAGATTGGTTAGTAGGTGCTGGATTACTTCCACTAACAAGCATTTTAATTGAACCAGCAAAAATTCTATTCTTAAATAATGCAATTAATCATGGAATCTTATCGCCAATTGGTGCAGAGCAAATTCGTACTACTGGCCAGTCTGTCTTGCTACTTCTTGAAGCAAATCCAGGCCCTGGTCTAGGCGTACTGTTAGCTTATTGGTTCTTTGGGCGTGGAACAGCGAAGCAGTCTGCTCCAGGTGCAGCAGTTATTCACTTTATTGGAGGTATTCACGAAATTTACTTCCCGTATGTGTTAATGCGTCCAATGCTTATTATTGCGACAATTTTAGGAGGTATGAGCGGTGTATTCACGCTTGTACTGCTAGGTGGAGGTCTTCAAGCAGTTGCATCTCCGGGTAGTATCTTAGCTATTTTAGCTGCAACGCCAGGTAATGCAGGAAGCTACATCGCAAACATCGCAGGGGTTCTGGTAGCGACAGTCGTATCGTTTATTGTTTCAGCGTTTATCCTAAAAACAGGTAAGCAAACAGAAGATTTAGATGAGGCAACGCGCAAGATGCAAGAGATGAAAGGTAAAAAGAGTTCGGTTGCTGGTTCAATTGTGACAAATAAATCAGCTTTACCACAAGGTGTTAACAAGATTGTATTCGCTTGTGACGCTGGAATGGGATCAAGTGCAATGGGAGCATCATTACTTCGTAAAAAAGTAAAAGAAGCCGGTTTAGATATCTTTGTTACAAATACAGCAATCAGCAATATTCCGAGTGATGCTCAAATTGTTATTACACAAGAAGAGCTTACTCCGCGTGCTCAAAATAAAATTCCAGAAGCATATCATATTTCAGTAGATAATTTCTTATCTAGCCCTGAATATGACAAGCTTATTAATAAGCTTAAAGATGATTCTTCAGCGGAAGGGCGAGCTCCTGAAGTGGAGGAAGTAGTGGAATCAAGTCAAGAAGATGATAGCTTACTGCGCGAAGAGAATATCTTCCTTAATCAAGAGTTTAACAACAAAGAAGAAGCGATTCGATTTGCAGGGGAAGTGCTTGTAAAAGGTGGTTATGTGGAAGAAAGCTACATTGAAGCCATGATTGAGCGTGACAATATGACGTCTACGTATATGGGAAATGATGTTGCTATTCCACACGGTACAGAAGAAGCGAAAAAGAACGTATTAAAATCGGGATTCACTGTGCTACAAGTTCCAAATGGCGTTGATTTTGATGGTGAAAAAGTACGTTTAATCTTTGGTATTGCTGGTAAAGATGGTACGCACCTCGAAATTCTATCAGGTATCGCAGTAACATGTTCTGACATGGATAACATTGAAAAAATGGTTCAAGCTAAATCAGCTAAAGAACTTAAAGCAATTATTCAAGGTGAGCTGAACTAAAGAAGTAAAAGAGTAGAAAGGCATGTGAAGTGCCTTTCTATTCGTTCTTTTTGAAAGGCGTTGATTTCTTTAGATAAGAAATGAGTTGATGCATGTGTTTATTACGTCCAGGGAAAAGACCATTATTGAGTTAATCATTAAAACGTCAGAAAAACATACGGCTTTATCCATTGCTAGTTTTTTGAAGGTAAGTGTTAGAACAGTACATCGGGATTTGAAAGCAATTGAATCCTTACTGAAGCAATTTAATTTGCAATTAGTTCGTACACAAGATGAAGGACTAATAATTAGCGGTAAGGATGAACAGATTTTCAAGTTGATCCAAGAACTTATGAAAGTTCAACCTACCGATCAGTCTCCGAAAGAACGTAAGCTACTATTGGTTATTAAGCTATTGGAAGAAGCATCTTTTAAGCTCCAAACGCTAGCTAAAGACTTAGGTGTTAGCATCACTACCTTAACCTCGTACTTGGATGAATTAACAGATTGGCTTGAACATTACAGTATAACCCTTGTTCGAAGAAGAGGAGTAGGGCTAGAGGTCGTTTCAACTGAAATCAATAAACGAAAAGCGCTTGCTAATTACTTTCTTGTTTATTTTGGAGAAGAGCTAATCGAACAGCTTTTTTTACTTGAAAATAATCAGTCAAAGCAGGAAAAGGCTTTATATTATTTTAATACTGCTTATTTGGCAGAGGTAGATCGCATTGTTAATTTGAAAATAAATAAAGGTCATTCTAGGTTAGCGGATAGCGATTATATGGGGTTAATGATTCATATATGCATCATGCTACAAAGGTCTGAGAAGGGCTTTCAGTTAGAAGAATCGATGTTAATTAATGAAGCGTCAAATGAGTACAAATTAATCAAAAGTGTGTGTCAAGAGCTCGAAGCACAGTTTTCTCTCAGCATTAACCCCAATGATATTACATTCTTAGCTGTTGTATTGCGAGCATCAAAGTTTCAAGTAGCCAACTCAGTGGATTACGATAGTCTAGTTTTAGGACGCATTATTAAGCGAGTTATTCAAGATGTTTCTACTCAGCTACACATTGATTTAACAAACGACTTTTCACTATTTCAAGGCTTGTTGGCACATATGGAACCATCTATATTTCGCATTCAACAGCACCTAGAAGCATTCAATCCGTTAACAGAAGAGATAAAAAAGAAGTATCCGCTGCTGTTTATGGCAGTAAGAAACAGCATGGAAAAAGAGTTTAAAGAGTTATCTTTTTCAGATGATGAAATTGCATATGTGGTTCTCCACTTTGGTTCTGCTTTAGTTGTGCGAGAGGAAAATGTGGTAATTAAAGCTTTAGTTGTATGTCCAACAGGCATTGGTACATCTAAGATGCTAGCGAGTCGGATAAAAAAAGAATTTATTGAAATTGATTCTGTTGATGTGAAATCAATTAAAGAGATTCATGAAACGAATACAGAGAGGTACGATCTTATTATTTCAACCGTTCGTTTACCATTTTTAGCATGTGAATACATCTTAGTTAATCCGCTGCTTAGCGATGAAGACATTAATTCTATTCGGACCTTTCTTCAAAAAAATGTGGAGGAGTTAACACAAAAGAACCGATATTCAGCAAAAAGCAATATAACCGCTACTTCAATTCCAGCTAGTAGGCCGCCTTTTCAACAAATAATGAAAGAAATAAAAGAAGTGTATACAAGTATTGATTCAATTTTTGACAATCTAAGAATTTACCGAGAAAGTTCGGAGATAGACCATGAACGAATCATTGCTCGTATGGTTGCGGCTGCTGAACGCGAAGCTTTGGTTTCAAATAAAGAAGCTATTGTCCAAAAACTCAAGGAAAGAGAAGAAAAAGGGGGACTTGGTATTCCAGAAACAAGCATGGCTCTTTTTCACTGTCGTCATGAAGGAGTAGGAAAACTATTGTTTCAAATCTCTCATTTACACTATCCGTGTCAGGTAAAAGGAATGGATGGAAAGATGATGGAAGTCCGAAACCTACTGCTGATGTTGGCGCCAGAAAATCTTACCATCCGCGAGCAAGAGATTTTAAGCTTAATTAGTACAAACTTGATTGAAGATAAAGAAGCGATGATGATTTTTTCTTCGTCTAATGAAGAGATGATTCGAAAAAAACTGGAAGATACATTTTATGAATACTTACAAAATAATTTAATAAAGGAATGATAAGTGTGAAAACAGTTGTACATTTTGGCGCAGGTAATATTGGAAGAGGGTTTATCGGTTCACTATTTGCTCAGTCGGGATACCACGTTACGTTTGTTGATATTGCGCAAACAGTTATTGATAAACTCAATGAAGGTAAAGGGTACCATGTGAAAACCGCAGCAGAAAATGCCGAAGTGATTGAAGTGAATAATGTGTCTGGCTTAAATAATATGACGCAAGAGGAAGAAGTATTGGACGCTTTAAAAACAGCTACCTATATCACAACAGCTATCGGACCAACAATTTTACCTCGTATTGCGCCGTTGATTGCAAAAGGCTTAGCAGCTCGCGTCAAGGAAAACGATGAGAAAGTGTACGTTATTGCATGTGAAAATCAAATCTCGGCAACGGAATTACTAAAAGGTTATATTCTAGAAAACCTAGATGAAGAAACAAAAGAAGAGCTTTCTAAAAAAGTATCATTCTTTAACTCAGCAGTCGATCGTATTGTACCAATTCAATCGAATCCAGACTCTATTGATGTATTGGTTGAGCCATATTATGAGTGGGTAGTAGAGACAACAGAAGATATTCCAACAGTTGAAGGAATGAAAATTGTTCCGGACTTAGCGCCATTTATCGAACGTAAGCTTTTTACGGTTAATACAGGACACGCCGTAATTGCCTACTTAGGGTACTTGCAAGGAAAAGAAACAATTCATCAGACATTAGAGGATGCTGAGATTTATGAACAGGTACAAAAGACGTTGAAAGAAACAGGTGCGTATCTTGTTCAAAGGTATGGTCTTGATCAAGGTGAACATGAGGCATACATTAAGAAGATTATTGAGCGCTTCAAAAATGCTTATTTAAACGACTCTGTTAATCGTGTAGGGCGTTCACCTATTCGTAAGCTAGGCTCTCAAGATCGATTAGTTCGTCCAGCTGTAGAAGCAAAACAAGCAGGTTTGCCATATGCAAACTTAGCAAAGGCAATCGCTGCAGCATTGCTGTTTAATCCTTCAGAAGATGAAGAAGCTGTTCAGCTACAGACAATGCTTGAAGAACACGGTATTTTGTATGTGCTAAGTAAAGTGAGCGACTTACATGAAAACGATGATTTAACTCAAGAAATAATTAAGCACTACTCTCAATTACAGAAATAAAAATATCTTTTCCAAAACGAGCCTTATAATAAAAAGAGGCTCGTTTTCTAATGGAGTAAAAGGGGAGAGAGGATCCATGATAAAACCAAAAATATTTCAAGTTAACGGAACGGAGTATACTGTTCGACCTGCTAAAGTCAGTGATGCACCTGCACTTGCTGAATTGCGGTTACAAATTGATGGTGAAACAGAACATTTCGATCGTGTACAAGGAGAAGACCTGATTGATGAAGGGGAATTTAAGGAGTTAATTTTGCTGGACACGTCTATACCCAACCATTTATTTCTCGTCGCGGAAGTAGAAGGGAACCTTGTTGGTTTTTCTAGGTGTGAAGGCAGTCATCTGAAGCGTATCAAACATCAAGTCGAATTTGGAGCAGGTGTCATAAAAGAGTTTTGGGGATTAAAAATAGGTCAGGCATTACTAAGTCAATCGATTCTTTGGGCTCATCATCAAGGTCTTGTTAAGATGACGTTAAAGGTCATTGAAACGAATAAAAGTGCTATATATGTTTACAAAAAGTATGAGTTTGAAATAGAAGGAATTTTAAAGAAGCATAAGCGTCTATCTGATGGTCATTATTACAACACACTTATTATGAGCCGCTTTTTTAGCTGAATCATTCGTTTCGACTTCTCTTCAGAGGGAATACTTTCTATATCAATAAGTATCCGTAGGGAAAGGAGAAAAAATCGATGAGCTCTATTATTTATCAAAAATCTACGATGGTAGCATTGCTAGAAGGTGTTTATGATGGAACAATGACAAAAGAAGAGCTTTCTCAAAAAGGAGATTTTGGCCTGGGAACATTTCAGGCGTTAGATGGTGAAATGCTAGCGGTAGATGGGGGTTTTTATCATTTAAGAGAAGGAAAAGCGGTAGAGGTAGAAGCAAAAGACGTGCTTCCATTTGCCGTGATGACGTATTTTAAAGGCCAAACAGAAATGATTTTAGATGATGTGTTAACTCAGAAAGAGCTTGAGCAACAGCTAGAAGCTCAAATGAGTAGTGAAAACGTCTTTTATGCAATTAAGATAGAAGGAGTTTTTAAACAAGTAAAAACAAGAACGGTAGCGAAACAAAGAAAGCCATATCCACCAATGACGGAAGTCGCTGAAAGCCAACCTGTTTTTGAACTGGAAGATGTAAAAGGAACAATGGTAGGTTTTTTTACGCCAAATTATGTAGCAGGTGTAGGAATTCCAGGATACCACTTCCATTTTATTGATGAACATAAAACGGCAGGTGGTCATGTTTTAGATGTAACAGTTCAAGATGTAAAGGTAATCTTAGAAGAAAAAACGTTTTTGGAATTGGACTTAGATGATACTCAGCGTTTTCGTAATGCTAATTTAGACAAAGAAAATATAAGAGAGGAAATTGAAGAAGTGGAATAAAGCATCGTTTAAGCGATGCTTTTTTTAATCCAAGTAAATGGAAATTTTTAAGTGCCATAATTGCAAAAAACTCCTTGTGCTCAGCTTTAAAACATGTATAATAATACGAGTTGAAAGTAAACTTTAAGTTAAGTGTTACAAAACTTTATTTACTGGAAGTTTACTTATTTTAAACATGTTGAGGTTTAAATAAATGGAGATAGGTAAGAAGATTAAAAACTTACGTTTAAAAAAAGGATTAACGCAAGAAGAGCTTGGAGAACGGACTGACCTTAGCAAAGGTTATATTTCACAGTTAGAGCGAGATTTAAGTTCTCCTTCTCTTGAAACGTTTTTTAGTATTTTAGAAGTGTTGGGCTGCCAACCAAACGAGTTTTTTGATCAAGATACAACGGTGCAGAAAGTTGTATATAAAAAAGAAGACTACACCAATTATTGTGATGAAGAAAAAGGCTATCACATTGAATGGTTAGTTCATGAATCGAATGAAAAAGAAATGGAACCTATTCGCTTAATTTTAGAAAAAAAAGGTGAATTTAAAGAATTTGAGCCTTCCTTATCTGAAACCTTTGGCTATGTGCTAAAAGGAGCTGTTATTGTTCAAATTGGTCAGCGAACGTATGAAGCGAAAGAAGGAGAAACGATTTACTTCCAAGCTGCTGAAGAGCATAAAATGTTCAATGCCTATGACGGCGTCACCGAGCTTATTGTAGTAGCGACAGAATCATATTTATAAAGAGATTAAGAGGAGAGACGATTGAAATGAACGATAATCAAGCGATTATTCGCTTTGAAAATGTAACAAAGCAATACGACAACGATTCAATAGTGCTTGATAATGTAAGCTTTGAAATTGAAAGAGGAAAGTTTTATACGCTACTAGGTCCATCAGGGTGTGGTAAAACGACTATCTTACGCTTAATTGCAGGGTTTACAGAGGCTTCAAGCGGAGATATCTATTTCAACGGTAAGAAAATTAATTCCGTGCCGGCTAACAAACGTCAAGTAAATACTGTGTTTCAGGATTATGCATTGTTTCCGCACCTTAATGTATTTGAAAACATTGCATTTGGATTACGAATAAAAAAAGTAAAGAATACAGAAGTCAAAAAGCGAGTGAGTGAAGCACTTCGATTCGTTAATTTAGAAGGATATGAAAATCGTGAAATTAAAGAGATGTCTGGAGGGCAACGCCAGCGCGTGGCAATTGCTCGAGCAATTGTAAACCAACCGGAGGTCATTTTACTTGATGAACCGCTATCGGCACTGGATTTAAAACTGCGTACGGAAATGCAGTATGAACTAAGAGAACTTCAGCGCCGATTAGGTATCACATTTATTTTTGTTACGCATGACCAAGAAGAAGCACTAGCGATGTCTGATGAAATCTTTGTATTAAACAAAGGACATATTCAGCAAAGTGGTGCACCAACAGATATTTATGATGAACCAATTAATCGCTTTGTAGCAGATTTCATTGGGGAGTCAAATATTATTCCAGGAAGTATGGTTGAGGACTTTGTTGTAGAGTTTGCGGGTGAACGTTTTGAATGCGTCGATAAAGGCTTCGACCCAAATGAAAAAATAGAGATTGTCATTCGTCCGGAAGACTTAGAAATTACGGATCCAGAAAAAGGTAAAATTCAAGTGAAGGTTGACTCTCAGCTGTTTAGAGGGGTTCATTATGAAATTTGTGGATACGATAAGGATGGAAACGAGTGGCTTGTGCATTCAACAAAAAAGGCAACAGTAGACGAAGAAATTGGTCTTTACTTTGAACCTGAAGCAATTCACGTTATGCGCTTTGGTGAAACAGAGGAAGAGTTTGATAAGAGGCTAGAAGCATATGGTGACGAGACTCATGCAAACTAAGTCACGTAATATTTATTTAGTACCGTATCTGCTTTTTATAGCTTTGTTTGTTATTGCACCGATTGCCTTAGTTCTTTACTATTCGTTCTTTGATATTCACAATGAGTTCACTTTAGCCAATTACGAAAAGTTTTTTACACCTGTTTATTTAAAAATGACACTCAGCTCGTTTTGGTATGCTTTTTTAATTACGCTATTTTCATTATTAATTGCTTATCCTACAGCGTACTTGTTAACTAAAACAAGACATAAGCAACTATGGCTGTTGTTGATTATTTTACCAACTTGGATTAACTTACTGCTAAAAGCATATGCGTTTTTAGGGATTTTCGGTACGTATGGAACAATTAACAGCTTTAGTGAGTTTTTAGGATTTGGCACTCATCAAATATTATTTACTGATTTTAGTTTTGTTTTTGTATCTGTTTATATCTTTATTCCATTTATGATTTTACCAATTTTCAACTCGCTAGAAGAACTGAACCCTTCTTTAATATATGCATCGCGTGATCTAGGGGCTTCTTCATGGACAACATTCCGTCGAGTTATATTCCCACTCACATTAAATGGCGTGAAGTCAGGGTGCCAAGCGGTCTTTATTCCTGCGCTATCACTCTTCATGATTACTCGTCTAATTGCCGGGAACCGAGTGATTACGCTTGGTACTGCAATTGAGCAGCATTTCTTAGTAACACAAGACTGGGGAATGGGAGCGACGATTGCGGTCTTCTTAATTATTGCGATGGCAATTATGATGATTGCAACTGGAACTAGAAAGAGAGGACTATAAAATGATGAAGAAATGGAAATGGAGCAATATATATTTAATTTTAGTTTTTGTCATTTTATATGCCCCAATCTTTTACCTTATGTATTATTCATTCAATAGCGGTGGTTCAATGAGAGAGTTTGAAGGCTTTACATTGCAATGGTATAAAGAAGTCTTTCAAGATACAAGGTTATTAATCATTGTATTAAACACTCTTATTATTGCTTTGCTTTCATCCGTAATTTCAACAATTCTTGGGATTATTGGAGCGCTTGCAATTATTTATGTGAAAAGAAGAAGAGTTCAAAATACGCTGCTGACGTTAAACAATGTTCTCATTGTTAGCCCAGATGTCATCATAGGAGCTTCTTTCCTTATTTTATTTACGATTGTTGGAATTAAGCTTGGCTTTACATCTGTTCTACTGGCCCACATTGCTTTTAGTGTTCCAATTGTTGTTATTATGATTCTTCCAAAGCTTCAAGAAATGAGCCCAACTCTAATTGATGCAGCACGGGATTTAGGGGCGAGCCGTTTTCAAGTATTATCAAAAGTCATTTTGCCGTTTATTTCACCGGGAATCTTTGCAGGATTCTTTTTAGCGCTGACTTATTCGTTAGATGATTTTGCAGTTACGTTCTTTGTAACAGGCAACGGATTTTCTACACTGTCGGTTGAAATTTACTCACTAGCAAGACGCGGCGTATCATTAACGATTAACGCACTGTCTACGCTAATTTTCTTATTTACTGTGCTCTTAGTAGTAGGCTACTATTTTGTTAGCCAGCGTAATCTTCGTACGAAAGGAGGCGGGGTTGAGAAATGAAACAATTAATGCGGTCATTTGTTGTTATTGTAGCCATTTCACTCGTCTTAATGTACGTTGTATCTCGGTTAAACTCTGCTCAGGGATATTCAGGAGGTAATACCTTGACCGTGTATAACTGGGGTGATTATATTGATCCAGAAATTATTGATGAGTTTGAGGAAGAGACTGGGATTAAAGTTATCTACCAAACGTTTGATTCCAATGAGGCAATGATGACAAAAATTGAACAAGGTGGCACCACGTTTGATATTGCGGTACCATCAGAGTACGCGATTAGCAAAATGAAGGAAGAAGATTTACTACTTCCTGTAGAACATAAGCAGCTACCTAACTTAAAACATATTAATCCACGCTTCCTCAACTTATCGTTTGATGAAGGAAATAGATATTCTATTCCTTACTTTTGGGGAACAGTAGGTGTTGTTTATAACAAAGAAATGCTAAATGGCAAGGAGATTACGAGCTGGGACGATTTATGGGACCCAGAATTAAGAAATCAAATCCTGTTAGCTGATGGTGCACGAGAAGTGATAGGAATGGGACTTAACAGCTTAGCCTATTCGCTAAATGACACGAATAAAACGCATTTAAGAGAAGCGAAAGAAAAACTAGATACGTTAACACCCAACGTTAAAGCGATTGTTGGAGACGAAATTAAAATGTTGCTAGCAAACGAAGAGGCATCCGTCGGTTTAGTTTGGTCTGGTGATGCTTCAGAGATTATGAGTGAAAATGAAGATCTAGATTATGTAGTCCCAGAAGAAGGGTCGAACCTGTGGTTTGATAATATGGTAATTCCTAAAACAGCAAAAAATATTGAGGGTGCTCACCAGTTTATGAATTTCATGTTAGACCCAGAAATCGCAGCTCGAAATGCTGAATATGTAGGGTATTCAACGCCAAACGAAAAGGCTCTTGATTATTTACCGGATGAAGTTGCAGAGGATAAGCGCTTCTATCCAGATGAAGCATTAACTGAAAAGTTAGAGGTGTATGATAATCTAGGAAAAGAAATGTTAAGCTACTACAACGAATTATTTTTAGAGTTTAAAATGCATAGAAAATAGGTGTTGTTTTCACTCCCTTTATCTCACCAACAAGGATAAATGTGTAAAATAAATAGGTTTTACTCCCTGTTGAAAAGATAAAAATAGACCTTTAATATAGAGATAAGAAAGCTAATGACATGATTTATTATGTCATTAGCTTTTTTTATGAAACTTTTTTAAAAATAGGGGAAAAGTAAGGCGTAACACTTATGGCATAGGGGAATAGAGATGACGTGTTAAATTTTTTCATAATAGGAGACAGAATGTGAAGAAACAACAAATTGAATCAATTTATTTTTTAAGATTATTTGCCATGATGATGGTTGTACTTGTACACGTAACGGCAGCGTATGCAAGCGTCCTTCCATATAGCGGTGATGCGTATCAGAAGTATCATTTTATCAACCGCATTATTCGGATTGAAGCGGGAATCTTTATTGTGATTACAGGACTCGTATTCTTTTATAGCTATATAAAAAAGCCGTTAACAAAAGAGTTATGGAAAAGTTACTATAAGAGGCGAGTTACATATATTCTTATTCCTTATATCATTTGGGCATTGATTTATGAAGCATATTCAATTTATGTAGGTGCAAGAGAATTTAACGCGACAGAAATTTTGCTGCGCATTTTAAAAGGTGAATCTTACTATCAACTGCACTTTATTTTCTTAATTGTGCAAATTTATCTTGTTTTACCTGTTTTTATATGGATCGCTCAAAAGTTTACTTTTTTTCGCCGCTATATGTGGTTATTCGGAGTCGTCTTACAGTTAGTTTATCTTCAATTAAATTCAATGTACGGTCTTGTATCATTTACTTTATTTATTAGTTCATTATCTACCTTCCTATTAGGAGCATGGATTGGTGTTTACTATAATGAACAGAAAGCAAAAAGCGCGAATAAATCTACGATTGTTTTGCTAATTATTGCTTTAATTGCAGGAGCAATCGTCTCTTCTTTACATTATTATGTGTATACAATTAAGACACTTTACCTATCAGGGGTCATGTACGAGACGATTAATACGTTTTATCTCGTGTTAGGAAGCTACGTAGCATTTCGTATAGGAGAGATCTTAGCTGCAAAACTTCCTAGAAGAGCTGTTATTACAGTTCGAAATATTGCAATGTACTCTTTTGGCTTTTATTTAATCCATCCTTTAGTATTAAATATTGTCTCTGAATTTGTACCTGCAAATAGTAATCAATTGTTTCACATTGAAATGCTAATTCGGTATGTATTAACTTTAGCTTTATGCTACCTCATTATATGGGCTTGTCATCGGTTTTTACCGTTTGCAAGTTTATTGTATGGAAAGCTTCCAAAGAAAGCGGTATTCTTATACAAGCATGAAGTACAATAATAATAAAAGTGGTAAAAAGATCAACTCTTTTACCACTTTTTTATTGGAGTTGGAATTCTCTTACTGATTTGAACAGAAGCTGTTACGATAGCAGATAAGTCAAAAATAAATTATAATTTGACTCACATCTGCCCACGTTTTACATAAGTAATAAAGAAAGAAACTGTTTCCTATAAGGATAGAGAAAGTGATAAAATAGAAAAGATGAAATTGTGTTAGGAGGAACACTTGTGAAAATTAAGCTTGGTCTTTTATACGGGGGAAAATCCGCTGAACATAAAGTATCTTTACAAACAGCTTTAGCAGTAACAAAAGCAGTTAACCATGATAAATACGAAGTACATCCAATTTATATTACTGAAACAGGCGAATGGGTTCGCGGTACAAAGTTGACGGGTCCACTTGAAACGGTAAACGAACTTGAAATTAGTAACAGTGGTACGGTCATTTCACCAGTATCTTTAAATACAAATATGTTTGCTTTATCCGACGTAAAAAATGAAGAAACGCTTGATGTAATTTTCCCACTTTTACACGGTCCAAACGGTGAAGATGGAACAGTCCAAGGGCTGTTAGAATTATTAAACCTACCTTATGTAGGAAACGGCGTTTTAGCATCTGCAGCAGGGATGGATAAAGTCGTGATGAAGCAACTTTTCTCTCAAGCAGGTTTAAAGCAAGTAAAATATGAATATTTTATTCGCAAAGAGTGGGATGAGAACCGTGAAGCAGCATATGAAGTTGTTGAGGAAAACTTAGGTTACCCATGCTTTGTCAAACCAGCTAACTTAGGTTCAAGCGTTGGTATTAGTAAGTGTGATAATCGCAAAGAATTAGAAGCGGCATTTGAGGAAGCGTTCCAATTTGACCGTAAAATTATTATTGAAGAAGCGGCAATTGGACGCGAAGTGGAAATCGGTGTATTAGGTAATGATGATCCATCGTGCTCAGTTGTTGGAGAAATCTTACCAAAGGCTGCTTTCTATGATTATAAAGCTAAGTACGAAGATGGTAGCACAGGTCTTGCTATCCCGGCTGAAATTAGCGAAGAAACGTATGTAGAAATGAAAGGATTGGCAATTAAAGCATTTAAAGCAATTGACGGTTCAGGACTTGTTCGTGCTGATTTCTTCTTAACAAAAGAAGGCGAGTTAATCATTAATGAGGTAAACACAATGCCAGGGTTTACACCGTTTAGTATGTTCCCATTATTATGGAAGCATGCAGGTGTTGAATATCCGGTGTTAATTGAAACATTAGTGGATTTAGCGCTTCAGCGTCATGATGAAAAGCAAAAAATTAAACATACGATGTAAGAAAAAGGCTGACACTATTCAAAATGAATAGTGTTTCTGCTTTTTGCGAAAGGAGTTATAAGCATTATGATTAATCGAAAGCTAAAAGATGTGGTGAAGATGATTCCAAACAGCAGTTTAGCTCATGGTGACGAACAGGTTCATATTAAAGGTGTTTCAATTGATACAAGAACACTGCAACCAGAAAATTTATATGTACCAATTAAAGGTGATCGCTTCAATGGACATGAATTTGTTGAAAAAGCAATTGAAGCAGGTGCTGTGGCAACCTTATGGAACAAAGATGAAAAAGATATTCCACAAAATGTACCTGTCATTTTAGTAGATGATACGCTTGAAGCACTACAGCAATTAGCAAAAGCGTACCGTCATGAATTAGCGGTAAAAGTGGTAGGAATTACAGGAAGTAACGGGAAAACAACAACAAAAGACATGGTGGATGCTGTTTTATCGACAACGTATAAAGTTTTGAAAACAGCAGGTAATTTTAACAACCATATCGGTATGCCATTAACAATCTTGCGTTTGGAAGAAGATACTGATATTGCTGTCCTTGAAATGGGAATGAGTAGTCGCGGTGAAATTGAATTTCTCTCAAACCTGGCTGAGCCTGATGTTGCTGTCATTACAAACATTGGTGAATCCCATCTGCAAGATTTAGGTAGCCGAGAAGGAATTGCTGAAGCAAAATTTGAAATCACAAGCGGTTTATCTGAGCAAGGACAATTTATCTTTAATGGTGATGAACCACTTCTAACAAGTCGAGTGAATAATCCAAAGTTTAAAGCCATTACGTTTGGAAGCTCACCAAATAATGACCTTTTTTTAACGGATATGACAAGAGAAGAACATGGAACGACATTTTTCGTTTCACGTGAAACACAAAAGTTTTTCATTCCTGTATTAGGTGAGCATAATGCACATAACGCAATGGCTGCTATTGCTGTTGGTCGCTATTTTAACCTGAGTAATGAAACAATTGCACAAGGATTAGCTGGCTTGAAGCTGACAAATATGCGAATGGAATTAGTGAAGGCTGAGAGTGGATTAACGTTTATTAATGATGCGTATAATGCAAGTCCAACATCAATGAAAGCAGCGATTAAGTTAATCCATGAGATTCAAGGTTATAACAAGAAAATCTTGGTTTTGGGGGATATGCTCGAACTTGGTGATCAAGAAATACAATTTCATAAAGAGATTGGAAAATTTATTGACCCTGCTGCAGTGGAATATGTATTTACATACGGTCCACTAAGTAAGGAGATTGCCTCAGGAGCACAAGAGAATTTTCAAGAAGGAAAAGTTCTTCATTTTGACGATAAAGATACGTTAGCAGATCACTTACAATCTGTTAGTTCTTCAAATGATATTGTATTGGTGAAAGCATCTCGAGGTATGAAGCTTGAAGAAGTAATCACTAAAGTGATGTCGAAATAAGAAGACGAATAATAGAATAAGCTCTATTGCAAATAAAAACTCATAGTGTTATGATGTAGTTTGAGTGTCTTGAGATGCTTATTCTCTAAACGTTGATTTCATTAAGTAATCGTTTAGAGCATTTTCCGGGTATCGGGGAATGCTTTTTTTTGTAAAATATAGATAGTCTAAATATAGAAGGAGTTTGAAAAATTTGGCATTATTTCAAGAGTTAGGTTTAAGTCCACAGCTAAACAACGCTGTTAGTAAAATGGGTTTTGAGGAAGCTACACCAATCCAGTCTGAAACAATTCCTTTAGCGCTACAAGGTCATGATTTAATTGGACAAGCACAAACAGGAACTGGTAAAACAGCAGCATTCGGTATTCCTCTTATCGAAAAAGTAGATGCAAGCGTTGATGCAATTCAAGGTTTAATTATCGCACCTACACGTGAACTTGCTGTACAGGTATCTGAAGAACTTTATAAGATTGGACAAACAAAACGCGTTCGTGTTTTACCAATCTACGGTGGTCAAGATATCAGCCGTCAAATTCGCGCTCTAAAGAAACGCCCTCACATTATCGTTGGAACACCAGGACGTATGTTAGATCATATTAACCGTCGTACACTTCGCTTACAAGATGTTCACACTGTTGTATTAGATGAAGCGGATGAAATGTTAAATATGGGATTCATTGAAGATATTGAAAAAATCTTATCTAATGTTCCTGAAAATCATCAAACGCTATTATTCTCAGCAACAATGCCTGACCCAATCCGCCGCATTGCTGAAAAATTCATGAGCGAACCTAAAGTTGTAAAAGTAAAAGCAAAAGAAGTAACAGTTCCAAACATTCAACAGTACTACGTTGAAGTACAAGAAAAACGTAAATTTGATGTGTTAACACGTCTTTTAGATATGCAGTCACCAGAATTAGCTATTATTTTTGGTCGTACAAAGCGTCGTGTTGACGAGTTATCAGAAGCTCTAAACGTACGTGGCTATTCAGCTCAAGGAATCCATGGTGATTTAACGCAAGCAAAACGTCTATCTGTTTTGCGTCAATTTAAAGAAGGTTCTATTGACGTGTTAGTTGCTACAGATGTAGCTGCTCGTGGACTAGATATTTCAGGCGTAACTCACGTTTATAACTTTGATATTCCACAAGATCCAGAAAGCTATGTTCACCGTATTGGACGTACAGGTCGTGCGGGTAAAATGGGTGCAGCGATGACGTTTGTAACACCAAGAGAATCTGGTCAATTACACAACATTGAGCGCACAACTAAGCGTAAAATGGATCGGATGACACCTCCAACATTAGATGAAGCATTAGAAGGTCAACAGCGTATTGCTGCAGATAAGTTAGTTGAAACAGTAAAAACAGGTAACTTATCTTACTATAAGCAATTAGCTGAAGAGCTACTAGAAGAAAATGAATCTGTAGCATTAGTAGCAGCAGCACTTAAGTTAGCAACAAAAGAGCCAAACGATGTGCCTGTAAACTTAACAGCTGAACCACCTGTTGTTGGAAAAGGTGATAAGAACAGACGTGGTGGTAACAACGGCAGTGGTCGTTCACGTTCTAATTCTAAAAACTATTCACAACAAAACCGTCGTGGAAACTCTAAGCGATTTGGAGATAAGCGTCGTAGCAATAATAGCGGTGGTCAAGGAAATCGCCAAAACAACCGCAAAGATTCACGTACAAAAGCATAAAAGAAAAGCGAGCCAATTGGCTCGCTTATTTTTTTTGCCATCAGGAAATACTAAACGGAAAGTGAGGTGTTTTCTATGTCAACTTTAGTGCGCTTAGGATATGTAGCAATGAGTGTTCAATTACAGAATGCGTCTCCGCCTCAGACGATGACTTTTGCGCAGTTTCAACGAATTCAAAACCGAGAAGCTGCTATTTCTAAATTAGAGCGTATTTCTATTTCTAACTTAGAAAACTGTTTAAGGTTATTGAAGCATAATGTTTGGAGTGAAGTGGAATTTTTTCGGCTTAGTTCAAAACTCATTCCCCTTGCCAATCACCCAGAGATTAGTGATTGGAACTACATGAACGCTTTAAAGCCGGTCATTCTTGAGATTCGTCAGTTCCTAGAGAGGAATCCGATGCGCGTTGATTTTCATCCCGATCATTTTGTTGTGCTAAACTCTACAAATAAAGATATTTTAAAGCATTCCCTTGAAACCCTTCAAATGCATAAAAAGTTGTTAAAAGGAATGGGGATATTACCTAAAAACCGCTGTGTTTTACATGTAGGAGGAGCTTATAACGACAAAGAAAAAGCGCTTGAGCAGTTTATTCATAACTGGGGACTAGTACCTCATTCTATTCAAGAAATGATTATGCTTGAAAATGATGATACAACATTCTCTGTTCAGGATGCATTATACCTCTGCGAAAAATTGAACATTCCTTTAATATTTGATTTGCATCACCATCAAGCTAATCATGAAAATCCTGATTGGACAGAATATTGGTCTAGAATTGTTGCTACGTGGGAACAAGAAAAGCTTCCATTGAAAATGCACATCTCGAGTCCAAAAAGCTCAAAAGACTTTCGTGCCCATGCAGACTACATAAATGCAGAAGAGTTTTATCAATTTTTACAATCAATTTCTGGGACAATACCACAGATTGATTGCATGATTGAAGCAAAACAAAAAGATGCAGCGCTCTTTCAGCTGATGAATGATTTAAAAACATATGAAAGAATCGAAATAGTAAATGGATCTACGTTTATTGTAAAATAACAAGAGAACAGTTCGTTTAAAGAACGGTTCTCCTGTTATTTACGGGCAAACAAAATTGTTAATAGGTAGCCGCTTATAAAGCCACCGATATGAGCAACGTTATTTACTCCGCTATTTAAAAATCCAGATAGTAACCCTATAATTAAGAGCACAATGACAATTTGTTGATCGCTTTTTGTAAAATAAATTGTTTTGTTTCGAATGAAGTAAATATAGGCACCGAAAATGCCGAAGATTGCACCTGATGCGCCTACATGACTATAGTAAGCAGGCTGAATGATAAAAGTAAGTACATTTGCTAATAAGCCACACGCGATATAAAAACCAAGAAATTTATAGCGTGATAGCTCTCTTTCTAAACGTGGTGCAAATAAAAATAGTGAAAAAGAGTTAAACAGTAAATGAGCAAAGCTGTTGTGTAGAAACATGGATGTTGCCAAGCGCCAATATTCTCCTTGGCCAATGGCACCGTTATAACCAACAAAGTTATAAAATAAGGATTGAATAGGTTGGGCAGGAATTAAAAATAAAGCCCACAAGAGTATGTGAATACAAAGTAGTAGAAATGTAATTGGATAGTAGGTTCTGAATTCGCGAAAGCTTTCGGTTCGAACAAAAATCGCAACCACTTCCTTTCATAAGGAAATTAGTATAGTTTGTTTTAGGTGCATTTCTTTATTTTATGCAGTATGCAAAAAGATAGAAGGGTGTGAAGAGCAATTGATTAAAGGGATTGGACTGGATATTACCGAGCTAGATCGAATTGAAAAGCTTGCAAAAAGACAATCTTCGTTTGTTACTCGTATTTTAACAAAAAATGAAAAGGCGAGCTACGATAAACTCCAAGGGAAAAGGCAGATTGAGTTTCTGGCAGGTCGTTTTTCAGCGAAAGAGGCCTATTCTAAAGCATTAGGAACAGGAATAGGAAAAGATTTAAGTTTTCAAGATATTGAAGTTCTAAATGAACATAGTGGAAAACCAGTGCTTTATACGCTAAATAAAAGCGATAACAAGTACATTCATGTCTCCATTTCACACAGTCAACATTATGTTGTAACACAGGTAATTATTGAAAGCTCGTCAAGCTAGTCTGCATATTCATATTCCCAACTTCATATATTCATATTGCGGACAAGGGAGACAGGTAGTATCTTGTTTCTCTCGACATGTAGGTATGACATGATATAAAAGGAGTTGGGGAGATGCATAAAAAGTTTATTGGGTTATTCGCGTGCGCCTTTTTACTATTACTATTGGCTGCTTGTGGCGAAAAAAGTCAGCAAGACGTAACGGATGCACTAGATGCTAAGATTGAAGATATGAAAGGGTATAAAGCTGAAGCAGAAATGAAGCTAAATACAGGCAAGGACGCGCAAGTATATGACGTTGAAATTTGGCACAGTAAGCCAACGTATTATCGTGTAAACTTAAAAAATACGAAGAAAGACCAAAGTCAAATGATTTTGCGCAACGATGAAGGTGTCTTTGTCTTAACACCAGCCTTAAACAAAAGCTTCCGTTTCCAAAGCGATTGGCCACAAAACAGTAGCCAAGCTTATTTATATGAATCGTTAGTGCAAGACATTGTGCAGGATGAAAGTGCAGAATTTAAGTCGACGGATAAACATTATGTATTTAAGACAAAAACAAATTACCAAAATAGCACGATGTTGCCAAAACAAGAAATTAAGCTAAATAAAAAGGATTTAACGCCTGTATCTGTAAAAATTATGGATACAGACAACAAGGTACTAATTGAAGTGGATTTTTCAAAAGTACAAGTTGATTCAAAGTTTGATAAGGGTGCATTTGATACGAAACGCAACATGACAGGGGCTAAAATTGATGTTCCAACAATGGCTACAGAGAAATCTGATGAGTTCGGTGTGCTTTATCCAGAAATCTTACCAAAAGGCGTTAAGCTAGCAGAGGAGAAAAAGGTTGAAGGCGAAAACGGTGAGCGAATTGTTTTAAAGTATGAAGGTGAAAAGTCGTTTACGCTTGTTCAAGAGAAAGCAAAAGTAGCGGAAACAGCAGCCTCTACAGCTACTTTAACAGCTGGGGAGCCGTTTGATTTAGGATTTACAGTTGGAGCACTAACGGATAAGACGCTTTCTTGGTCTTATGATGGAATTGACTTTATGATTGCTTCAGAAAACTTAACGTCTGAAGAGATGAGTAAAGTGGCGAATTCAGTTCAAACTCAGCTTGGCAAATAACTACTTTTAATACAGGCTCGCGAATAGCGAGTCTTTTTGTTTTCTTAATTGGATTTGGTTTCATTTGTGAGAAAATTCAAATCTGTTTAGTTTAATTTTTATTTCCTTCTAATGAACTTTAATTTTGGATGTATTATACTAGCAAAGTAGCATATGTTTATAATGGTTCTGAAAAAGGAAGTGTCACAATGGTTAAAGCATTTTACCGAGAAACATGGGCAGAAATTAATGCAGATGCAATTTTGTATAATGTTCAAGAAGTTAAAAAGTTATTAAAACCGGATCAAAAGCTCATGGCTGTAGTGAAAGCAAATGCATATGGGCACGGAGATGTAGAAGTAGCAGACTTAGCACTACAAGCAGGTGCTAATATGTTAGCAGTTGCATTTTTGGATGAAGCAATCTCACTTCGTCAGAAAGGGGTTAAAGCCCCCATTTTAGTACTAGGAGCTGTGCCGCCTCTTTATGTTAAAGAGGCTATTAAATGGAATGTTACGATAACTGCTTATAGTAAGCAATGGATAGAAGAAGTAATTGCAGACCAAGCTAATAATGGAAGGTTAACTATTCATTTGAAAATAGATACTGGAATGGGAAGACTAGGCTTACGAAGTGATGATGAGATCAAGGCAGTAGCAACACTGTTAAAATCACAATCCTTTATGGAAGTAGAGGGAGTATTTACTCACTTTGCAACGGCAGATGAACTAAATTCAATTTACTTTCAAAATCAATATCACAGGTTTCAAAGCGTAGTGCAGCTTATTCAGTCTTTAGGAATTAATCCTCCTCTGGTTCACTGTGCAAACAGTGCGGCTATTTTTCAGCAACCTGAGAATTTGTTTACCGCTGCTAGACTAGGGATTTCAATGTATGGGTTAAGCCCGTCACCAGAGATGAAGGAAATCATTTCTGTCCCTTTAAAAGAAGCTTTTTCATTGCATAGTACACTTGTACATGTTAAAAAAGTAGAGCCAGGTAGTGGTATTAGCTATGGTATTACGTATGAATCAGAGAAAGCAGAATGGATTGGAACGGTTCCAATTGGCTACGCGGATGGATGGATTCGAAAGCTTCATAACTTTACTATCCTTGTTAAAGGAAAGAAAGTTCCTGTGGTGGGACGTATTTGTATGGATCAACTAATGGTACGCCTTCCAGAGCAGTATCCAGTAGGTACAAAAGTGACGCTTATTGGTAAGCAGGGCAACGAACAAATATCCATTGATCAAGTAGCACAGCACTTGGAAACTATTAACTACGAAGTACCTTGTATGATTTCAGCTCGTGTACCAAGGGTGATTGTGAAGAATCAAGAGCAAGTGAATATTACTAACTACTTGTTGAACGAACACAATTGACGTAGGATTTAATAAATATTCAGCTTAAAAATTAAATTTATGCATAAAACAATGCGTCGATTGACAATAATAGTGTAGAAATTGACAGAATTAACTTTCCATTAATACGTATGAGTGTTATGATAAGGAAAGATGAGACTATTGGTGTGTGTGTATTGATGTTGGAGGTGTATGTTTGTGTCTGAAGCGAGCGCAACTACAGAAATCCTGGTAAGATTGCCGAAAAATTTAGTATCGGAACTTGACCTTATGGTGAAACAAGAAAATGGTAACAGAAGCGAATTTATTTACCAAGCAACGAAATTATACCTTCGTGAGCGAAAAAAACGCCATATTCGCGAGTCTATGCGTCGCGGATATATGGAGATGGCAAAGATAAATTTAAACATTGCTTCTGAAGCTTTTTTAGCTGAGTCTGAAGCAAATCACACAGTGGATCGTTTAGTCAGCGGGGGTTAATGTCTTGGTAGTCAAACGCGGCGACGTTTATTTTGCTGACCTATCTCCTGTTGTTGGCTCAGAACAAGGAGGCGTTCGCCCTGTACTTGTCATCCAAAATGATATTGGAAATCGGTTTAGTCCGACTGTCATTGTTGCTGCAATTACTGCTCAAATTCAAAAGGCAAAGTTGCCTACGCATGTGGAAATTAATGCGAAAAAGTATGGGTTTGAGCGCGATTCAGTTATTTTGCTAGAGCAAATTCGAACAATTGACAAACAGCGACTAACTGATAAAATCACCCATTTAGATGATGAAATGATGGACAGAGTGGATGATGCCTTGCAAATCAGTGTAGGACTTATCGACTTTTAGAATTATACTTCCATTTATACTAAGTTGCTCCTTTAAGGGCAACTTTTTTAATTTGACGAAGAATAACTAGTAAACGTATATTGAAAGAAGAAATCTATTTAATGGGTTTATTAAATATGGTAAAAATAGCTAAATAGCATAAAGAAATGTGATTTCTTACAAGGAGGAGCTCATGAATCAAGAGAAGTTATTTGAGTATATTCAACAATCTAAAGCGGATATATTTGAACGTTGGCTTGTTACAATGAATGATATTGAAACGGGTCGAATTAAAAGTGTTGTATCGGAACAAGTTTATGTAAACGTTAGTTCAAATTTTGTGAATGTAGTTTTATCGAATGCATTTCGTTCTTTAAATGAGTTTTCAAATGAACTCGAAGATATTGTAGAAAAAGTTGTCAAGCTAGGATGGCCACTTGGATACCTAACGCAAGGCTTGCGTGAGTTAGGACATGTTGTTGTGGAAGGGTATCTAAACGAAGGATCTTCGAACAAAGAAGCACACTCGGAAATCTTTTATCATTTTGATAAATGGCTTAGTCCTGTTTATAACAAGATAGTAGAGCAATATTCAAGTTCATGGGAAAATACGGTTATGCTACAAAAAGTAGCTTTACAAGAATTATCAGCGCCGCTAATTCCGGTATTTGATAAAATAACAGTTATGCCCCTCGTGGGGACAATCGATACAGAGCGTGCAAGAAAAATTATGGAAAACCTTCTACAAGGCGTTGTTAAGCATCGCTCAGAAGTGGTTTTAATCGATATTACAGGAGTGCCGGTAGTTGATACAATGGTAGCTCATCATATTATACAAGCTGCTGAGGCTGTACGATTAGTAGGAGCAAAATGTTTATTAGTAGGGATTCGCCCTGAAATTGCACAAACAATTGTTAATTTGGGAATCAATTTAAATGAGCTAATTACGAAGAACTCGTTGAAGAAAGGAATCGAATTTGCGTTAGAAATGACTAACCGTCAAATTATCGATATGGAATCGGGGGAATGAACGTGAGAATACCGATCTTAAAATTATATGACTACTTACTGGTCTCGATTCAATGGGAGCTTGATGATCACACAGCTATTCAATTTCAAGAAGATTTACTAAGTAAAATACACCAAACTGGAGCAAAAGGCGTAGTAATCGATTTAACATCCATTGATATGATTGACTCATTTATTGCTAAAGTGTTAGGTGATGTAGTTAGCATGTCCAGTTTAATGGGGGCACGTGTTGTTTTAACAGGAATTCAACCCGCTGTTGCTATTACCTTAGTGGAACTAGGTATTGGATTAAATGATGTTTTTACTGCGCTTGACTTGGAAAAAGGTCTTGAGAAACTCCAATCGGAACTGGGGGAATAATAGATGGAATTCCAATCCAGTGTAAAAATTGTAACGGAGTGGGATATTGTGGCGGCGCGTCAGCTAGGTAGAAATGTTTCCAAGGATTTAGGATTTGGAACTGTAGATCAAGCGCGTATTACAACAGCCATCTCTGAATTAGCACGTAATATTTATTTATACGCGGGGAAAGGACAGATTCATATTGAAAAATTGGATCGTTCAACTACACGAGGACTTTTAATTATTGCTACAGATGAAGGGCCAGGTATTCCTGACATTCGCAAAGTGATGGAAGATGGATATTCTACATCTGGAGGATTAGGTGCAGGTTTACCAGGAGTGAAACGTCTCATGGATGAGTTTTCAATTGAATCAAATGTAGGAGACGGTACTGAAATCAAAGCAATTAAGTGGCTCCGCTAGGAGGAGAATAAATGTCTTTTGATAAAGAGATGAAACAGCTATATAGGGATATTTTGGGGAATTATATTCAAACGCAAGATGAGCAAGTTTTATACCAAGGACAAAAGCTAAGTCGCAAATCTTTAGAAAATGAAATATCGCCAGAAGACATCGTTAGTATTCATAAAGAGGTAATTGAAGAGATTTATTCTGATATTCCAGAGAAAGTATTGCATTCATTAGATTTTTTATTAGAGGTTATGATTAGCTATGGATTAGCGTTACGTGAACATCAAACGTTAAAAAGTAAGCAGAGAGAGCTTCGGTCAGAGATTGAAGTTGCTGCAAATGTTCAGCAAAATTTATTGGGAACAAATATTCCGGATAATGTGGATACTTTAGAGATTGGCGCAGTGAGCGTACCAGCCAAGCAGATGAACGGTGATTATTTTCATTTCGTGGATGAAGACAACGGTGGTGTTAGCATTGCGATTGCAGATGTAATTGGTAAAGGAATACCGGCTGCGATGTGCATGTCGATGATTAAGTATGCGATGGATAGCTTACCGGATTCTCGGAAAAATCCAAGCTATGTGCTTGAAAACCTGAATAATATTGTAGAGCGCAACGTGGATCCGAGTATGTTCATTACAATGTTTTATGGTACGTACCATCCTGCTAACAACTTGTTTACCTACGCGTCAGCCGGTCATGAACCAGGATTCTATTATGAAGCTTCAACTGATACATTTCATGATTTAGAAGCAAGAGGTCTAGTTCTAGGTGTAGATCGTCATGTGAAGTACTCACAGTATGAAAAAGAGCTTCACAAAGATGATATGATTATCTTATTAACGGATGGAGTAACAGAATGTCGAACTGAAGCAGGATTTTTGGAAAGGTTGGACATTATAAAACTAATTCGTAAATACATGCATTTGACACCTCAAGAAATTGTTGAGGCAGTTTTTAAAGAATTAGAAAAACTACAAGAGTTTCAGCTTCGAGACGATTTTACCCTTATTATTTTAAAAAAAGCAGTTTAACTAGAAAGAATGAAGGGTAAAGAATGTATAGTTTATGAAAACTAAGGGGGTTTATAGATACGATGAATTTAAAGATTGATGTTCAAGATGCTGGTCAGGAATATCGTATTACGTTGGCTGGCGAAATTGATGCATATACAGCTCCGAATTTAAAAGAGAAATTTATGGAGATAGCAGAACAAGACGATGTTAGAATCACAATTGATTTGACAGACGTTTCATATATGGACAGTACAGGTCTTGGTGTTTTTATTGCACTTTTAAAAGCAATTAAAAAGCATAACGGTTCATTAAAGTTTGTTGGTGTGTCTGAGCGTTTAAAGAGATTATTTGATATTACAGGATTGACGGATATTTTAAATGTGAATTCACAGGTAGAAGGTGGCGTGAAATGAAGCAACCGTATGATTTCGTTGAGATGAAAATTCCAGCTAAGCCAGATTATGTCGCAATCATTCGCCTAACTTTGTCAGGAGTGGCAAACCGTATGGGCTTCTCTTATGATGATATTGAAGACATGAAGATTGCAATAAGTGAAGCGTGTACGAATGCTGTTCAGCATGCTTACAAAGAAGATGAAAATGGTGAAGTTAAGGTAGGTTTTGGCCTTTTTCCTGACCGCTTAGAAATTATGGTGGTTGATAAAGGTGAAAGCTTTAACTTTGAAGAATTAAAAGAGAAAATCGGGCCTTACGAGACAGCGAAAGAAGTTGAGATGCTGCCAGAAGGTGGATTAGGCTTATATTTAATTGAGACGCTCATGGATGAAGTGAAAATGATGAATTCTAAAGGTGTTACCCTCATGATGACAAAGTATTTGCAAAGAGAGCAGGTGGAGAGTGATGAAAACACAGTCTCAACCTATGAAATTAACTAAAGAACAGGTTCAGGAACGAATTGAGCGTTTTCAAAAATTCCAAGATGAAGAAGCACAAAGTGAGCTCGTTATTCACTATAAAAATCTTGTTGAATCGATTGCCCGTCGTTATTCAAAAGGCCGAAGCTTGCATGAGGATATTGTGCAAGTTGGTATGTTAGGCCTTTTAGGTGCAATTCGTAGATATGATCCTTCGTTTGGAAGAAGCTTTGAGTCGTTTGCTGTTCCGACAATCATTGGTGAGATAAAACGATTCTTGCGTGACAAAACGTGGAGCGTGCATGTTCCTCGTCGAATTAAAGAATTAGGGCCGAAAATTAAAGCAGCTGTTGAAGAGTTGACAACCCAATTACAGCGCTCTCCTCAAGTGCAAGAGATTGCTGATTATATTGGAGTCACGGAAGAAGAAGTTTTAGAGACGATGGAAATGGGGCAAAGCTACCAAGCGCTCTCTGTTGACCACTCCATTGAAGCGGATTCTGATGGCAGTACCGTAACTATTCTAGATTTAGTTGGTGAAAAAGAAGCAGGCTATGAGAAAACCGACCAAAGATTGGTCTTGGAGAAGATTTTACATGTTTTAAGCGAGCGAGAAAGAGAAGTCATTCGCTATACCTTCATTGAGAACCTGAGTCAAAAAGAAGCTGGTGAGAAATTAGGTATTTCTCAAATGCATGTGTCGCGTCTTCAGAGAAGAGCTCTTGATAAGCTTCGAAATGCGGCTCGAACAGACCTAACCGAAGCGGAGTATAAAAAGTGACGAATCGTATATCTGCTAATCAATCTTTCATAAAAACAGCCACTCATCAAACACCTAAAGATGGAAACACCTGTTGTGGTGACGGCTTTTATATCAAAGAAACTAGCGATTATTTCTTATGTGCCATTGCGGATGGGTTAGGAAGCGGTGAACATGCAAAAATAGCGTCCGATGCTGTCATTCAAACTGCGAAGCAAAATCATAATCTTGAGCTTGATGATTTAATGATGCTGTGTAATGATGTGACTAAAGGGACGAGAGGAGCCGCTGTTGCTCTATTGAAGTTTGATAAACGCAGCGGGCATTTTTCGTACACGAACGTAGGTAATATTCGTTTTTATCTATATGCCCCAGACGGAAATCTTACGTATCCTTTACCTGTAAAAGGGTTTTTATCAGGTCGAAAACAAAAAATTCAGGTTCAGACTTTTCCATATGAACCGAACTCTCAGTTTTTAATTCATACGGATGGATTAGATTTAAAAGAAGTTAGAGCCTTTTTTAGTTCTCGGATGAACATAGAGCAATTATCCGCTCAACTGAAAGCGAAACTATCTTCTCACAAAGACGATGTAACATTCATATTGGGAGAGCTACAAACAAATTAATGATGTAAAACTTTAACTCACATGTGCTAATACATGTGAGTTTTGTTACAATTAAAAGAAAACATTGCTAGGAGAGATTGAGTTGACGGCCATAGCAAAAGTGCAAACAACTGATGTAATGAAGCATGTAAGTGATCAAGTAGACCTTCCTTTAAAGCAAGTAAAGAATGTAATAAATTTAATTGAAGCGGGAAATACAGTTCCGTTTATTGCTCGTTACCGTAAGGAACAAACAGGATCTCTTGATGAAGTGCAAATTCGAGCAATCTTAGACGAGTGGACATACTTAACGAACTTAAATACCCGAAAAGAAGAAGTTATCCGCTTGATTGAAGAGCAAGGAAAGCTAACGGATGAGCTGGCTACAAGTATTGCAAAAGCAACAAAGTTACAGCAAGTGGAAGATTTATATAGACCTTATAAACAAAAGCGAAGAACTAAAGCAACTGTTGCAAAAGAAAAAGGATTAGAGCCTTTTGCTCAATGGATTTTAACATTTCCTTTAGAAGCAGTTAAAGAGAAAGCACAGCTATACATATCTACGGAAAAAGGTGTCGATAGCGTGGAGGATGCCGTACAGGGTGCTCAAGATATCATCGCGGAGATTATATCTGACGAGCCTTCCTATCGTCAGTGGATTCGAGACTATACGTTTAAACATGGCGTTATTGAAACCGAAGCTAGAGCTCATGAAAAAGATGAAAAAAATGTATATGAAATGTATTATGAGTATAAGGAATCTGTAAGCAAGATTGTTCCTCATCGCGTGTTAGCCATGAATAGAGGGGAAAAAGATGGGATATTAAAAGTATCCATTAACGTATCTACAGAAGGCATTTTTAGATACATACAAAAAGGATTTGTTAAAAATACGAAATCGTCTGTTGTCTCATTAGTAGAAGAAGCGATTACAGATGCATATAAGCGGCTAATTGCTCCTGCTATCGAACGAGAGATTCGAAAAGAGCTAACAGAGAGAGCTGAAGCACAGGCTATACATATCTTTTCCGAGAATTTGAGAAAGCTACTTCTTCAACCGCCTCTAAAAGGAAAGGTTGTCCTGGCTGTAGATCCTGCGTATCGAACTGGGTGCAAGCTGGCAGTTATTGATGAAACAGGAAAGGTGCTCAAGATTGATGTTATTTACCCGCATCCTCCTGTTAATAAAAAAGTAGAAAGTGTAAAGCAAGTAACTGAAATCATTGAAAAATTTTCAATTGAAATGGTAGCAATCGGAAACGGTACAGCTTCTAGAGAGACAGAACAGTTTATTGCGGAGATTTTGCAACATCAATCTAGAAATATTTTTTATTTAATCGTAAATGAAGCGGGCGCTAGCGTTTATTCTGCTTCTGACATCGCTAGGGACGAGTTCCCAAACTTTCAGGTGGAAGAAAGAAGTGCAGTCTCAATTGGGAGAAGGTTACAAGATCCGCTTGCCGAACTTGTTAAAATCGATCCAAAATCAGTTGGTGTTGGACAATATCAGCATGATGTTTCTCAAAAGCAGCTAAATGATTCATTAACGTTCGTGGTGGAAACGGTAGTAAACCAGGTGGGAGTGAATGTAAATACGGCTTCTTCTTCTTTGCTTCAATATGTGTCAGGTCTTAATAAGACGGTCGCTCAAAATATTATTCGTTATCGAGAAGAAAATGGCAAGCTGAAAAGCCGAAAGGAACTGAAAAAGATTCCGAGATTAGGTGCTAAAACATATGAACAATGTATTGGCTTCCTGCGAATTATTGATGGCCAAGAGCCGCTAGATCAAACGAGTATTCATCCTGAGAGCTATGGTTACGTGAATGAATTGCTAGATAAGGTGAATTTAACTTATGATTATCTTGGAACAGATGAATTAAAAGAAGCATTAAATAGCTTATCTATTTCTGATCTTTCAGAAGAGCTAGGAGTTGGAGAGTTTACTTTAAAAGATATTATTCAAGCGCTAGTACAGCCAGGGAGAGACCCTAGGGACGATTTGCCAAAGCCGCTCTTGAAAAAAGATATTTTGCAACTGGAGGATTTATCGAAAGGTCTTCAACTTGAAGGAACCGTACGCAATGTGGTGGATTTTGGTGCGTTTATAGATATCGGTGTAAAGCAGGACGGGTTGGTTCATATTTCAAAATTAACAACCAAGTATGTAAAACACCCGCTAGATGTTGTTTCTGTCGGAGATGTGGTAACTGTTTGGGTAGAAGGTGTAGATGTTGCTAAAGGAAGAGTTTCATTAACAATGATTTCGCCACAAGCTACTTTCTAAATCCATCAGAAAAATTGCTCTGACATTAATGTCAGGGCGATTTTTCTATTGGATTGTAGGGGTTAGTCCATTGAAGAGTGGTTTTTACGGTAAAAAAACCAGCATTGGTTTAATAGTCGAATCTGTGCACAATCTTTCTGTAAGTAAGCACGCTGCATTTGTCTTTGTAACCACATCGGCATCACAGCATTCGCTCCTTTTATATAAATGTATAAAAAATAATGTAATATTAAATGTATGCAATGCATGCTAGTCAGGTGATAACAAGGAGGAAATAAAATGGAGAACAACGAACTACAACAATTAGTAGAAGAAATATCAATGAAATTTTTTCACAAACCTTTTTTACATAAAGCTTATTTTAATAGACGACTAAGAGCAACAGGTGGAAGGTACCTTGTTCATAACTCTAATATTGAAATCAACTATGGTCACTATGAAGAACATGGTCAAGAAGAGGTTATTAACATTATTAAACATGAGCTATGTCATTACCATTTGCATTTAGAAGGCAAAGGATATGGACATCGAGATCGAGACTTTCGCCAATTAATGAAAGAAGTAGGTGCCCCTAGGTTTTGCAAGCCACTTGCAAAAAACATAGCAAAAAAGCAAAATAGTCCAGTACATCTTTATCAATGCACTGGTTGTAAGATTAAATATACAAGGAAAAGAAAGATTCATCTCCAAAAGTATCTCTGTGGTTATTGCGGTGGAATGTTAAAAAAATTAGAGTAAGCCCTTGACTATGGAAAAGGCATATGATAAATTTATAAAGCACTCAAAAGTGCTTGAATATTTTTTGAAAAAACATTGACAAATAAGTCAAAATATAGTAAATTTTAATGAGTCTGATAACACTATTCCACAGTAGCTCAGTGGTAGAGCAATCGGCTGTTAACCGATCGGTCGTAGGTTCGAGTCCTACCTGTGGAGCCATTATAACGGGGAAGTACTCAAGAGGCTGAAGAGGCGCCCCTGCTAAGGGTGTAGGTCGTGTAAGCGGCGCGAGGGTTCAAATCCCTCCTTCTCCGCCATTTTATAATGGCCCGTTGGTCAAGTGGTTAAGACACCGCCCTTTCACGGCGGTAACACGGGTTCGAATCCCGTACGGGTCATATTATATTTGCTTGAATAATTTATGATTTAATTCCGGAGGATTAGCTCAGCTGGGAGAGCACCTGCCTTACAAGCAGGGGGTCGGCGGTTCGATCCCGTCATCCTCCATATTTTGTTTGTATATCATCTGTATGGATGGTCCCGTGGTGTAGCGGTTAACATGCCTGCCTGTCACGCAGGAGATCGCGGGTTCGATTCCCGTCGGGACCGCCATTTCTTTTTGATTGGGCTATAGCCAAGCGGTAAGGCAACGGACTTTGACTCCGTCATGCGTTGGTTCGAATCCAGCTAGCCCAGCCATCAAGAGCCATTAGCTCAGTTGGTAGAGCATCTGACTTTTAATCAGAGGGTCGAAGGTTCGAGTCCTTCATGGCTCACCATTTTAAATACACACATGCGGGTGTGGCGGAATTGGCAGACGCGCTAGACTTAGGATCTAGTGTCTTTATGACGTGGGGGTTCAAGTCCCTTCACCCGCACTTTTATCTTTAACCTTTTTTATTAAGCGGTCGTGGCGGAATGGCAGACGCGCTAGGTTGAGGGCCTAGTGGGTGAATAACCCGTGGAGGTTCAAGTCCTCTCGGCCGCACCAAAAAAACAAAAAAAGGTATTGACACTAACAAATAGAGATGATAAGATAGTTAAGTCGCTAACGAAGCGGTAGAAAATAATGCGCCCGTAGCTCAATTGGATAGAGCGTTTGACTACGGATCAAAAGGTTAGGGGTTCGACTCCTCTCGGGCGCGCCATATGCGGGTGTAGTTTAATGGTAAAACCTCAGCCTTCCAAGCTGATGTCGTGAGTTCGATTCTCATCACCCGCTCCATTACCAAATTGAACTTTGAAAACTGAACAAAGCGACAAACGTCAACGTTAATTTTTTTAAACTTTTATGAGCAAGTCAAACATTTCTTCGGAGAGTTTGATCCTGGCTCAGGATGAACGCTGGCGGCGTGCCTAATACATGCAAGTCGAGCGAACTGATTAGAAGCTTGCTTCTATGACGTTAGCGGCGGACGGGTGAGTAACACGTGGGCAACCTGCCTGTAAGACTGGGATAACTCCGGGAAACCGGAGCTAATACCGGATAACATTTTCTCTTGCATAAGAGAAAATTGAAAGATGG
>NZ_LWBK01000027.1:0-39631 GCF_001614195.1 Bacillus sp. VT 712
CGCTAATCCATTTGAAAAGCGTGTTTCACGAACTTCGCCAACCATTTTAGAAATGTCATTCTTTGGTTCTGGAAATAAATCTTGCTTAATTGCTTTAAACATTTCCAGTTGTTCATTCTTTGAAAGAGTATAAAAGTCTTTGTAAATATCGTGCCAAGCCATTGCCATTAGTAACACCCCTATTCAACCTTTTATTCTATTATATAGGATGCCTCTCTTAGCAACAATCTATACGAAAACAGCCTTTCCTTTATCATCTTCTTTAACTGATCAAGAACTTGACTTGATACCTTCTTACGCTCAATTGGTACAAACATTATTATTCCCCTCTCTGTTTGCTTTTTGTCTTATTCGTCTACAACATTCTTCTCCCTGCACGAAAGAGGGATTTACGCGATGTAAGATCCCAACTAATCTGTACTGAGTCCCCTTGATGAAGTGTAAACCTCTCATATGTAACCGCTTTAAAATTTCTTTGTATTACAAGTATACATTAATTTTTAAAAAAATGTAAAAAAATTTCTATAATTATCACAATTTTCACATGAAAACAAATCATAAATGAATGGATGTTCATGTTTTTTTTGACATAACATTCCACTATTTCCCTTTTCACTATATAGCAGCAAACTTCTTTGTAAATAGCGAGATACCAAGGATTAAAAAGGTTTTTTTCCATATTACCCCTTGTTTATCACTCTTATTTTAAGGGAAAAGAGTCAGAATTTGAAATTCTATTTAGATATTTTGTATGGTTCATATATGTTCTTGCGAATAGTTCAATTCAAACTGACAAATAGTAAGAACATTATAAACGGTAATTTCTGCAAGTTAACTTGTAAAATAAACTAAATGGTGAGGAAAATCATGATACTAAACTTTGAACAGTTACCTGACATTCAAATTAAGCAACTAGTCGGCCCAACTTCTCAGCGCGTCTTACATCTCGCTTATCACTCGAAACATGTCAAAAACTCGTCATTATTTTTTAGCATGAAAGGCGAAAACGCGGACGGATATCAATTTATAGAAGAAGCTATTCAAAAAGGAGCTGTAGGAGTCTTTGGATCCGTTCATCGTTGTTTTCAACAACTTCATGATAAGTATCCGCACTGTACGTTTATCGTTGTAGATGATGTTCGAAAAACAATGGCAAATATTTCTAAGTTCTATTTCCAACAAGCGGATGAAAAGCTCAAAACAATTGGCGTAACTGGTACAAACGGGAAAACAACAGTAGCAGCTTACGTACGTTCATTATTAACGCTACTCCGATTACCAACAGGTTCAATTGGCACGACGGGGATTTGGTCTTCACATAAAAAATTAACCTATCAAAAAAGCACCCCCACAACGCCTGAATCAATTGATTTGCACCAAATTTTTCATGACCTAGAAACATTCGGAGATGAGGCAGCTGTCATGGAGGTTTCATCCATTGCCATTGATCAAAAGCGCGTTGAAGAAATTTTATTCGATGTCGCTATTCATACAAATTTCTCAGAAGAACACCTTGAGTATCATAAAACGATGGAACACTATAAAAACTGTAAAATGAAGCTATTTGAACAAGCCAAAACGGCTGTTATAAACGTTGATGATGATTTGATGGGAAAAGATTTGCTTCAACTATTTAAAAATCCAATGGTTACTTATAGTCTCAACAAGAACTCCAACGCAACGCTGCGTGCTGATTCTATCATCGTAGAAGAAAAAGGAACAACGTTTGAGCTTCATTATAACGACAACATTTATCCAGTAACCGTCCCTGTGTTTGGCGAATATAATATTGCTAATGTGCTATCAGCTATCGGTACAGCGCTACTGCTTAATTTTCACATTGAGGATATTCTTAACGTTCTACCACAGCTCGCTAGTCCTGAAGGGCGTTTCCAAGTAATTGAAGGGCCACAAAATCAAAAGATTATCCTTGACTATGCTCATACGCCTGTAGCTCTAACTCGACTTTTGCAAGAAGTAAAAAAATTAGCATATAATCGTTTAATTGTGATGATTGCTGGAATTGGCATCCGAGACTTTAACAAAATGCCCAAAATGGCCAGCATCATTGAGGGACAAGTGGATGAAGTTGTTGTTACCGTTGACCATCCTGGCTTTCATAACCCTAACGATATCATTGACCAAGTATTTACAGGATTTGCTCATCCCAATGCTTCGAACCTTCACCGAGCTCCAACGAGAAGAGAAGGAGTCTTAAAATCCTTAGAGCTTGGAGGAGCAAATGATGTTATTTTATTAACCAGCGGCTGTATCAACGGGTCGCAAATTGTAAAAGGAGAGTATATTCCTCACTCCGATGAAGCTATTATTGAATCTTATTATGTAGCATGATAAAAACTCCCCTCATATGCATGAGGGGAGTTTTTATCATCTCCTTAAAGCCAGTTTTCCCTTTTCATAGTACTCTTTTTTTATTGCTAGTGGTACCATGCTTCCACCTGTTGCCCATACAATATGAGTCGCATGTTCAAGTGTTTGTCGAGACAGCTGTCTGTTTGTCATTACTGGTCCCATCATACCGGCTAGTGCTGATGGCTCTAATTCAATTCCTTCGCTATCAGCCAACTCTGCTAACAATCGATGCATTTCATCATCACTGATTGTGTAGCTCCCCTCTAGAACTGGACCAATTACTTGACCAACAAACCCTGATGGCCTTCCTACGGCTAATCCATCTGCTTCAGTTATATTATCAAGACCAATATCTTGCACAGAAATTTTATCATGAAGATTTGTTGCTAAACCTAACAACATACAAGGTGCGTGGGTTGGCTCAGCAAAAAAGCAGCGAACATCATCGCCATACATAAGCTTTAAGCCAAAAGCCACTCCGCCTGGACCACCTCCAACTCCACACGGTAAATACACGAATAAAGGATGGTTTTTGTCTACTTTGACCTTCATTGCAGCAAGCTGCTTTTTCAAACGAATGGCGCTTACAGCATAACCTAAAAATAAATGCTTTGAATTTTCATCATCTACAAAATAACACATTGGATCAAGTGATGACTGCTTACGCCCTTCTTCTACAGCTTTACTGTAGTCATCTGTGTACTCGATAACCGTTACCCCTTTACTTCTTAACAAATCTTTTTTCCATTGCTTGGCATCAGCTGACATGTGAACGGTTACTTGAAAGCCAAGCTTAGCACTAATTATTCCAATACTTAATCCTAAATTCCCAGTCGACCCTACCGCGATTGTATACTGCTGAAAAAACAAACGAAATTTTTCACTATCAAACTTTCGGTAATCATCTTCAAACGAAAGCATGTTATGTTTAATAGCTAAGTCTTCAGCATACTTTAAAATTTCATAAATGCCACCTCGCGCTTTAATTGAACCCGAAATGGGCAAGTCATGGTCACACTTAAGCAGAAGTTCTCCCTCGATTTGTTGGCTAAAACGGCTTTCTAAACGCGATTTCATTGTAGGAATGGCAATCAAAGGTGACTCAATTATTCCCTTTGTTTCTTTCGTTTCGGGAAAAACATTCTGTAAATAAGGTGCAAACCGGTCAAGCCTTGATTCTGCATCCTTAACGTCCTGCTCAGTTAGTGGCATCTTTTGTTTATGTAGTTGAAAAGACTGCTTGTTTGGGTTCATCCAGCAGGTTTCTGTGAGTTGGATAAGTTCTTTTATAACCGGAAATGTTTCTGTTAACCTTACTACGTCGTATTTTTCTATTTCCATCCTTATTCCCCCCTCTTTTGTCTATGCTTTATTATCATTTTATCATGAACTATTCTTTTATTAATGCTAATCCAAAAGATAAATTAAGTGACATTTTTTGATTTCCCTATTATGATTAAAGCGATTTCATTAAACAAAAGGGGGACATGTGTGATGGCTTACAGCGCAAATGAACAGCGGTACAAAGAAATGATTTATAACAGGTGTGGAAACTCTGGCTTACTGCTTCCCGCACTGTCACTGGGACTTTGGCATAATTTCGGGGGGTAGATTCGTTTGAAAATGGAAAAGCCATGCTAAGACGGGCTTTTAACTTAGGAAATTCATGTGCTGTTTCTTCACCATTCTCTATTTTCACAATACAGCCTTCTTCTTTTGCAATTAAAACCGATCCATCCATTGACTGCTTGGCTAAGACAATCACTTCATGAGGATTTAAACAGCGAGTACTGCGAATGACTTGCCTGATTGTCGCTTCATCATTTTGAACAATTAGAATGATTGAAAGCTTCTTCACATTACGCCCTCCTTTTTAACGCCTTAATACTCCCCTTGTATCCACTATTTTCGCGGCAGTTTTCACAAGTGACCAATCAATGTTTTGATGGTCGGTTAAGATTAAGACTACATTGGCTCTTTGCACCGCTTGTTTAGTAAGCTCTACAGACTGAATGTTGCAACCATTTAACGTAAAAGTGTCGATATATGGATCATGATATGATAGATTATACCCTCTTGTAATTAGCTCGTTGCATATAGGCAATGCTGGTGACTCCCGTACATCGTTTACATCCCGTTTATACGCGATGCCAATGACCAAAACATTTTTCTCATTCTTATCAAGCTGCTTTTCAACGAGTGTCACAACATGTTCAGTCATTTGTTCATTTATTTCATGAGCTGCTTGAATGAGTTCACTTTTTAAACCAGCCTGTTTGAGCTTCCATACAAAGTAAAGTGGGTCAACAGGAATACAGTGCCCACCAATTCCAGGTCCGGGATAATAAGGAGTAAATCCAAATGGTTTCGTTGCTGCTGCTTCAAGTACTTCATAAAAATCAATGTTCAGCTGTTCACATAATACATTTGTTTCGTTCACAAGAGAAATATTAACTAACCGTTGAATATTTTCAAATAGTTTACACATTTCAGCCACGTTTGGTGACGAAACAGGAACTACTTTTTGAAAGATGCTACCATAAAATTCGCTAATTTTTTGTAAGCAGCTTTCCGTATATCCACTAATCACTTTAGGGATTTGCTCAATGTGATAGTGCGTATTTGCTGGGTCTACTCTTTCAGGAGAATAAGCGAGATAAAAGTCGCTTCCTACTTGTAGCTTTGATTTTAAAAGAATTGGTAAAACAATTTCTTCTAACGTACCTGGATAAGTTGAACTCTCATAGATTACTGTCTGTCCGGCAACCATTTCCTTTTGCAAAAACTCTGAAGCCTTAATCATTGCTGTTAAGTCTGGTTCGTGCTGATCGTTAATTGGTGTTGGAACCGTCACAATTACATATTCACACTGTTTAAACTCTTCAATTCCGTCTTGTAAACATTGAGCTTTAAATTTCTTTTCTCTTTTAATCTCCTCATTTGATACATCTGGAATATAGCTTTTCCCTTGATGAAGTAGGTTCACTTTGCTACGATCAACATCAAGACCTATCACATCAAAACCTTTTTTAGCAACCAATAATGCTAAGGGTAATCCCACGTATCCAAGTCCTAATACTGCTACTTTTTTAGTTTTCATCACGCATCACCTCAGACAAAATGTCATGTCTTCTTGTATCTTTTAAAAAGAGACCTCTTTCCGTTGTTTGATTGAGTAGATAAGCAATTGCTTCAATATGGTCTCCTAAAATCCTTTCCGTTGATTGAGGCAATCCTGTTGTCTTTAAGTGCTCTTTTCGAATGCGATTGGTGCGCGCTACGTCTACAAAATGAATCGCCTTAACCGTAAAACCTGCTAACAAACTTTTCAAATGAAATAAAGGAGGAATGATGAGCGATTCGTACCCGATTTTCTCTATTACTTCTCTTTTTATTGCGTGAGGAATTGCAGTTGTTGTGTTAATGGTTAAATCTGGACGCTTACTAATAGCATTTAAAAAATACTTTGCAGCACTAACAGAATGTAGAGGATGGACTTGATCTAATAAACACTCCAAATTATTGAGCGCAACATCAACTCCATTTTCAGCTGCACGGATGAAATGTTGAAGATTTTCAGCAGAAATAACGATATCACCGTCAATAAACAAGCAAATATCACCTGAACTATACATTGCTCCAATTGCTCTTGGAACATTATGTCCAAGCCTATTTGGATACACAAGTACCGTTGCGCCTGCTTCACGTGCTCTTGAAATCGTTATTTCATCTGACCCATTTGCTACCACAATAATTTCTTCAACACCTGCTTTTTGCACTTCTTGAATAACAAGATGAATCGTTTCTCTTTCTTCTCCAACTGGAATAATCGCACTTGTTTTACATCTCTCTTTTTTCAGGAGAGTGGGTGTATATTCTGATACAATCGTACGGTTACGATTTCCATCCGTAAGTCCTCCCCTTACTCCTTTCTGATGAATTAAGTGAGAAAAAGCTTTTAAATGATCAGCTAAAATTGATTCGGTTGAAAAGGGAAACGGAGAATTAGGAACAAGCGTCTTGTGGGTATTACGAATACGGTTGGTATAAATAACATCTGTGGAACAAGGATATACAACAGACATTCCTTTTAAAATAGCAAGTGTCTGCATTAATGGGGGATGCGCTAAATTCTCAAAGCCGATTTCTTCAGCTGCTGAGCGCTTTATAGCATGTGGAATTGCGGTAACTGCTTGAACTGTTAAATCTGGTCTTTTTAAGCTTAAATTAAGCATATATTTTGAGACAGCCACTACGTGAGGACGAATTTTTCGCTTCATTGTCCATTCCAAGTCATTCAATGCAAGGTCATGGCCATCTTTAATTGCTTGCACATACTGGTTTAGTTCTTCAAAGGGTACAACGATATCTCCGTCTAGAAATACAAGGATATCCCCCTTTGCTTTTTTTGCTCCAATTGCTCGACCAATGTTAATCCCAAGCTTCTCTTCGTACGTTAACACTTTACACCCTTCTTGTTTTGCAATTAAAGCTGTATTATCAGTGGCCCCATTTACAACAACAATGATTTCAAAAGGTGCTATCTTTTTTATTGCCTGAATCACACTTTGCAATGACTCTTCTTCATTACATGCTGGAATGATAACGGATACGTTCATTTTATTCATCTCCACTAATAATACGAATGTATGTGACAGATGCAAAAGGTATTGTGACATCAGTAGGCTCTCCATATGAGCTTGATGTACGAACAACAATTGAAGCTTCAAATACTGCAATTAATGTACCGCTAATAATATCAATTGGGGTAATGATTTGCACAAATGAACCAATGCTTTCTCTTAATGCGTCTTGAAACATCTTTTCCTCTCCTCTCTTTAAACTTTTTGAATTGTAATGATGCTGGTAAATGGTAACAAAATGCTGGAAGTGGCACTTTCAGTTAGCCTTAAATAATCATCGCCTACTTCAGCAACCGTACCTTGCAAAGGACCCGCAACTGTTGAAACGACAACCTCTTCATGTAAATATTGAAGCGCAATTTCTTTAAAAGGCGAAACATCCGCTTCTCTTACAAGCTGAATAAAGTAGTCTCGAAATCGCTGAGAATAAATAACCTCTTCTACTGCTTTTTTTGTATTATTTTCAATGAAAGTACCAAACCTTCTTGAAAATAACAATCTCTTAATTTTCTTTTTGAGACGGTAATAGCTATAACACCACATCTTTTTTTTCCTCCTTGTTAGTCATGGAATCATTTGAATTTTACTAGAACACTCAAACGATTACTTTACCAATATATACAAGCTGTCAGGAGGAAGTGATAGAACTTTTTTCGCATTTTTTGATAAATATGCGCTTGTCTCGCATTCTTACAAAGAAAGAGTGCACAATGATTTAACTTTTTTCAAAACAAAAAAGAGTTTGGGACATAACAAAATGATTGCTTCTAAAAGACGAACACTAGCTGTTCCCATCTCTTTGGTTTGTCCCAACTCGTTCGTTCCATTGCGCTACGGTCACTCGCTTTCCGCGGCGAGGAACCTGAACTTCCTCGCTGCGCTGCGGGATCTCCGTTTTCCCTCTCTTTCCCGCAGGAGTCGAGTGTCCTACGCTCCATTCCACCCTGTTTCCAACATTGTTTTCACAATCAACAAAAAAAACCTGAACGATTAAAAGTTATGAACTCTCAATCGTTCAGGTATAGTAGAGGCTGAACTACTTATGTCTCAGTCTCTTTCTCAAATTACTTTACTTTTTTAGCACCTAGATAACGTTCACTCCAATAGCTCGAGTTTTTATCACTGATTGTTACACCTTTTGAGGTAGAAGTGTGAATAAACTGATTATCACCTAAATAAATCCCTGCATGAGAAGGGCCTTCTTTATATGTTTCAAAATAAACAATATCTCCCACTGCTGGTTCCTTCACACTTTCACCTGCCGCATATATATCTGCCACGGTACGCGGAACTTCTACGTCTACACTTTCCTTATATACATATTGTAATAAGCCACTGCAATCGAAGCCAGAAGGTGTTGTACCTGCCCATTTATAAGGCGTGCCAATAAGAGATTTCGCCTTACTAATGACCGCGGACTCGTCAAAGCTAGACGCTCCTTGTTCAACTTCTGTTGTTTCTAGTTCTTTATATGTTTTGGTTCCAACAATTCCATCAGCTACTAGATTATGATCTTGCTGAAAAGCTTGAACTGCTACTTTTGTTTCGTAATTAAAGTATGTAGAAACCTCACCCTTTAAATATCCTTCTCGCTTTAAAGAATCTTTGACTTCATAGATGCTTTCGTTTTTCATTCCTTGTTTTAATAGCTCGTCGTTTGAAGCGGCTTGTCCAATGACGGGTGTAGACAATACAGCTCCTCCCATTAACATAGACGCAACCAATTTCCTCATTATACATACTCCTTCATCTATTTTTCCCACTACTATCTATCAAAGTGGTCACTGTATCACCTTATCATGCACGCATCACAATCAGATAAATAGAACATAACAATCCCATGACAGCACATCACATTTTCATGACATTTTTGAAAATAACGCTCAAACTTTTCAACAAGCAAACCGAAATATATAGTAAGGGTCCATGACCGTTATATACCCATATATGTGCTTACAACTTTAAGGATAATAGGTGATTTTATGAACTGGTTTAGGAAAAACACACATACCGAACAAGCAGTTGCTCTTGAAGAAATGACTGCAAGCATACAAGTATCTAGTTTAGAAATTCAACAACAAATTAAAATGATTGGTCTAAACTTAGATGACCTTAAAAGAATCGTTAGGCTACAGCCTGCAGTTGAAGAAAATATTATTTCAATTGTAAACGAATTCTATCGAGCTATTGGAGAACAGCAACACTTAGTTACCATCATTGAGAAGCATAGCAGTATTGATCGCTTAAAAAACACGCTTAAAAAACATATATTAGAAATGTTTAACGGCAAAGTAGATGATGAGTTTGTACAAAAGCGTAAAATGATTTCAAAAATGCATGTAAAAATTGGTCTTGAACCGAAGTGGTATTTATGCGCTTTTCAGAACTTACAAATTGCATTAATTGCCCTGTGCCATGAGGAGATAGCCGAAAAAGAAGCCTGCATTCAAACTATTAAAAGTATTACAACGCTCACTAATTTAGAACAACAAATTGTGTTAACTGCCTATGAAGAAACGTTTGAAGAACAACGACAACTTTTATATCAAGAAAAAAAGCTTATTCAAGATGAGATTAGTCGTACCTCTTCTCTATTAGCTAACCTATCTGAGGAAACAGCACAGTTTGTTTCTCAAATAAGCAGCCAAACGGCGGATGTTGTGTCATTTGCGAATAAAAGCTCAAAGTTAGCTGAGATTGTTTCCAAAGATGCAATTGAAAGCCAAACCAAGCTCGAACAAGAGCAAGCAATGCTTGATGGCATCCAGCAAAATACTTCTCTCATTCAACAACGCATGAAAACGTTAGAAGATACATCAAAGCAAATTACACAAATTGTAGCGATTGTAACATCCATTGCTGAACAAACAAACTTACTTGCTTTAAACGCTTCAATCGAATCAGCTCGAGCAGGGGAACATGGAAAAGGATTTGCCGTGGTTGCTCAGGAGGTTCGTAAACTGGCGGAGGAAACAAAAAAATCAATCGCAAACATTTCAACTTTCATCAAAGATATTCAAAAACAAATAAAAAGCGTAGTTGAGATTGGAGATGAAGTGGCGGGGTTAACAAAAGACACAACGGTAAATATGAATAACATCACAACGTTTTTCACAAATGTTTTAACTGTCACAACAGAAAATAAACAGCAGAGCGTTCTAACAAAAAAAGAACTAGACAAAATATCTTCCATTATTTCAGAATTGACAAATCGTATTGATAAAATTGCTACATCATCCGATGAGCTTTATACACTATCTGAAAAGGTATAAACAAAGCAGAGCCAAGGCTCTGCTTTGTTCTTATCTAAATTAGAAAGTACCAGCTTGTGATAATCCGTATCCGAAGTGCGTGTCACGACCAGCTGGTCCTAAATCAATTGATTTGTTGATTAACAGTTGACGTAACTGTGCATTTGAATATGATGGGTATTTCTGTTTGTATAAGGCTAGGATACCAGCTGCATAAGGGCTAGCCATTGATGTACCGCTTAACGTTGAATATTGACCGTTTAAGTATGTGCTTAGAATAGCCGCACCAGGAGCTGCTATTTCAACAGTAGGGCCAGTTGATGAGAATGAAGCACGGCGATCATAACGATCCGTAGCTCCCACAGCAATAACTGAATCATATTTCGCTGGGTAATTTACCGTATCTCCTGTTCCAGCAGAGTTTCCAGAATTTCCAGCAGCAGCTACTACAACTGCTCCACTTTGATAAGCTCGATCAACTGCCGATTTTAATGCTGTAGATCCTACAGACGTTCCTAAGCTTAAGTTAATAATGTCCATGTCGTTTGCTACAGACCAGTCAATTCCAGCGATGATACTAGAAAGGCTTCCAGAACCGCTGCTTTCAAGTACTTTTACACCGTAAATATCTGCGTTATATGCAACACCAATCGTACCTGTACCGTTGTTTTCAGCACCGATAATCCCTGCTACGTGCGTACCGTGTCCATTATCATCATTATAAGAAGATGTATATGATACAAATGAAGCTCCTCCAGCTACTTTTAAGTCAGGATGATTTGTTGCAACTCCAGTATCAACTACCGCCACTTTTACACCTTGTCCACTTAAACCAGTTGACCAACTTGTAGGAGCCTTCACTTTAGAGATTCCCCAGTCTTGCGTATCAGCTGCTACTGATATACGAATATCTTCTTCTACATAAGCTACATTTGGATCTTTTTCAAGCTTTTCAACCTCACTTGGAGTCATTTCTGCGACGGCAATCGGTAATTCTTTCATTTTCTTTTTCACTTTACCGTTTGCTTTTGTAATACTTTTTTCATTTACGCTACTTTTAAATCCTACAATCACTTGTTCTTTTTCTTCAGTTGCTGCATAAGCTCCTCCAGTAGATGGTATTAACACCCCTGCCGTAATTGCTAACGATGTTACAACCTTTAACCAACTATACTTTTTCATATCATTGCCCCTTTCGTATTTTCCACTGCTAGTTTTAGTAGTTTAGTAGCAGCAGAGACAATCCATTAACTTTGCCAGTGAAAGTTGGATTTACTACCTTTAATTATCTATTTTTACAACTTTTTGGCTATAGGTTAATAGGCTGTATAGAAAAGCTGACAAGAGCAAATCTAAGGGCATTTAAAAAGTATTTTTTTTACAATTAAAGAGTATATTTTACCAGGAAGTACAAAAAAATATCTTTAAAATATTCATATTATTATATCACTATCACAAAATAATATTATAATAATTTTCTAAACATTCTTTAATTTTAAAAAACAATAGTAAAGACCTACCCTTCTTTAGTTCTTTATAATTATTATATATATGACTTTATTTCTTTTAATCTAACATGTAAAAAAAGACCATACAAATAGCATGGTCATATACCGATCGAACCAGACAGTTGGGGGAATTGTCATGCATCGGGTCTTTATTAGAGGGCGTTATGATGTGAAAGGAAATCATAATGACTTCCTATTTTACTATATTCACTACAAGAGTTTTTGCAATGGACAAACGTGGATTCTAATACCTTTTTTATTAAACAGTAACACGCCAATCTGCCTTATGACCGTATCTTTTTTCGATTCTAAAACTCAATATCTGCAAAAGCGTAATAAGTCTGGACAGGCTCTCGGTTTCATTAAAAATTTTTAAAAAAATGAATCTAAATTGATTACTTATACGTTATATAGGTAGAAGGCACTTTAACATGACTATAATTGAAAAGGAGGGATTGATTGGATGCGCAATCAATCAAAATTACCAGGAATCTTAATGGTTACATTCTTTTTAATGATCGCCACAATTTTAGGCGCTACTATTATGTTTTAATTAAAACGAAGACCGTATCCTTTGTTTATCTATGAAAACAAAGAATGCGGTCTCTTTATTATCCAATCAATACATCTTCATTTGGATAACGAATTTTTTCACGTTTTGGTTTAGCTAAAGAAAATGCTAAAGTTAACGGACCTATCTTACCTAAAAACATGATAAAAATAATAATAACACGTCCAACGTATGATAGCTCTGGCGTTACTCCCATGGATAAGCCAACTGTTCCAAATGCTGATACAACTTCAAACATCAGCTTTAAAAAAGGCGTGTTCGGTTCCGATATATTTATTGCAAACGTAGCGAAGAACACAAACATAATTGCGATCATAGAAATAGCTAGTGCTTTTACAACATATACAGTACTTAACCTGCGCTTTAATAAGACAATATCTTCACGTCCTCGAATAAATGAAAGGACGGCAAATGTTATCACAATAAACGTTGTTAACTTTATTCCTCCACCAGTAGACGCACTCCCTGCCCCAATAAACATTAAAATGATCATTAAAAAAGCTGTTGAATCCGTCAAGTTAGCTATGTCAATAGAGTTAAATCCAGCGGTCCTCGTACTAACCGCTTGAAAATACGATGTCCACATCTTGTCACCAAGACTTAAGCTTCCCAACGTTTTGGCGTTTCCATACTCTAAGAAAAAAATAAACAGCATCGCCACAGTATTAATGATAAATGTTCCAATAATCATTAATTTTGAATGTAGGCTAAGCTTTTTGTAAGACTTTTTCTCCCATAAATCCGCCAGTACCGTAAATCCGATTCCCCCAATAATAAATAATAATGAAATCGTAATATTAATGAGTGGATCTCCTGCATACTGCACTAAGCTATCAGATAAAAGGCCAAACCCAGCATTATTAAATGCTGATATTGAATGAAACAAGCTAAAAAATAACCCTTTTTCCCAGCCGAACTCTGGTACCCACCGAATGGCTAAAAAAATCAGTGCAATCAACTCAATGACAAAAGAGAAGATAAAAAGGCGCTTTACTAGAAGAATGACGCCACCAATATTAGTTTGGTTTAAAGCGTGCTGGACCATCATTCGTTCTTTAAAACCGATTTTTTTACCGAGCATAATAAAAATCAGCACGGCAAATGACATGATCCCTAATCCACCTACCTGTATCAGAAGCATAATAATCGTCTGACCAAATACCGTAAAGCGCGTTCCTGTATCTACAACGGCTAATCCCGTTACCGTCATAGCTGAAGTAGAGGTAAACAAGGCGTCTATCCAAGAGATTGGTTCCGTTGTAGAAAATGGAAGCATTAAAAGTAATGCGCCAATAATAATTCCCCCTCCAAAGATTGATGTTAATAATTGGGGGGGCGTTAGCTTAATACTTCTGGCTAAACTCATTGATTATACGCCTTCTTCCTCAAAGCGATTAATATCCCGATTATGTCCAATAACAATGAGCATGTCACCTTCATGGATAATTTCATGGGCTGTTGGTGAAATTACCATTTCACCATTTCCACGTTGAAAACCAATAATATTACACCCATACTTGGAACGGATGTTTAAATCAAATAATGTTTTATTATGAATCTTTTTTGAAGCCATTATTTCTACAATGCTATAGTCCTTTGAAAGTTCAATGTAATCAATAATCTTTTCAGAAACTACGTGATGCGCAATTCGTTTCGCCATATCTCGCTCAGGGTGAATGACCTTATCGGCTCCAATTTTTTCAAGTACTTTTTGATGGTATGAATTTACTGCTTTTACCCACACCTGCTTCACACCCATATCTTTCAGTAACATTGTTACCAATACACTCGCTTCAATATCGTCTCCAAATGATACGATTGCATGATCAACATTTCGAATTCCAAGGCTTTTAAGGCTTGCTTCATCCACACCGTTTACTTGCACTGCATAAGTGGCTGTATTTGTGTACTTATTGACAACTTCTTGATTGCGGTCAATCGCTAGAACATCCACATCTAGATTGATGAATTCTTCTACAAGGCTGCCGCCAAAACGCCCTAATCCTAACACCGCAAATTGCTTTTTCATTTCAAACTTTCCTTTCCTATTCCGGTTTCTATCTTGTTTTATTGTGCTCTTTTTTTATGATCTTACTTATTGTAACGATTAATTTCCACACAAAAAAACACAGGAAGGCTCCTGTGTTTTTTACACATTCCATCTCCCCCTCAAAACGCTTGCGAAGTTAGCTGTCGGATTCGGGTTATGAGAGTAACCCTACCTATAAAGGATTCACCCCGAGCACAAAGTGTGCAAAAGTGGTTCCTCCGCTCCTATTAGGATTCAGCGATTTCATCTATTTGTGACTTACTTTAAATGGAAAAATAAGTTATTACTTAAAGTTTCACCTTATCTTACTCCCACATTTTTGGTATGTCAATACCTTTTTTAAATAATAAAATCCCCCTAAAAATAAGAAGGCAAAACGCAGAAATTTTTATCATTTTTCACTATAATAGAATATAAAAATGAAAGAGCTGATGAGAATAGATGAACATTGATCGTATTGATTTACATATTTTAAAGGAGTTAACTACTAACGCTCGACTTTCCATGAGAGAACTTTCAAAATTAGTCAATCTATCAGCCCCTTCGGTTGCTGAGCGGGTTCGAAATTTGGAACAAGTTGGTATTATTAGCGGATACTCTGTCACTATTAATTGTGAAAAATTAGGGCTTCCTATTTCTTGTTTTGTTGAGGCAACAATTAAAAACGGTGAATATCGTCGCTTTAAACAATTTATCGCTACTTATCCATACGCTTTATTTTGTGAACGAATAGCTGGAAAAGCCTGCTTTATTACAAAGTTACAGCTTCCAAACCTTAAGGAACTTGAAAATTTCATCGATGAAGTTACTCCTTTTGCACATACTGTATCTCATATCGGTATTTCTCAAGTCGAAATGAAACCCGGCTTTATCGATTATCTTTTAAAAGAAAAATAAGTTAGACTATGACTACTTCAATTCTTTTCATAAGGCAACCTTACATATTAACATTTAATTGCAAAAAGACGTGATGGTATCATCACGTCTGAGGAGTATGAATGGAGACTAGTCATTTTATTTTCTTTATCTTTATGTATGCGAATTAAACAAAAAAATGCCTTTCAACCAAAAGGTGAAAGGACAATGAATTTTCCGAATAATGAAAGATTTCACAACCCTATCTTATCACTTACAAAAACATTTGTCTATTTCTATTTTTATTCATTTCATTTATATTGCTCTATCACGATAAAAGGGGGCTTCATCAATGAAAAGAACAAACAAAATGAGACTGGGACATAACGAAATGATTCTGTCTCAACAAAAGATATCTGAACGATCAAAAGTATTCAACTGTTGATCGTTCGGATAGATCATTAGCTGAAATGCTTATGTCCCAACCTCAGTAATCTATATAAAAGGTGAATCAAGAGACTGGAACGTACTTAACCTGTCTCTTTAATTCATCCTGAACATAGTTATTGATAGCTTTTTGTACAAGCTTTTGAAGGATTGGCTCTTTCGCTTCTTCAACTGTTTTAAATTCAGCGCTATATCCCGCTTTGTCAAAGTAGCCTTTTACATCTTCTTCGGATATTTTGTCTCGAAAGAACTGTTTCGATTGAAAATGAGCTTTAATGTGCTTCTTTACAACTTCTTCTGTAATGTCTAGCTCTTCATAAGCTTGCTCTCTAATTTTTTGACTATAGGAATGTTCAATTTCATTCCACAATTGTTCGGACTGTTGGTTCACCCAATCAGTATTGACAGCTTCTTCCCCTACGTACTTATCAACAATAAGCTGATAAAGAGCATCTTTTCGATAAGAAGAATCGTTCACCGGAGCATCCGGATCTAGAAAGCCTTGTACGGCTAAAAATTCTCGAAGTTCATCACTTGTAATAGGGTCACCTTTGTATATAGCGACCACTTTATTAGACGGCTGTTCATTGTTTAGTGTTGGAAAAACAACTTCTTCTGAAGCATTTACACACCCAGTAATCAACAAGACAGCGATTAAAAATAGAAATAGCTGCCGTGCTGTGTATATCATTCATCGTTGCCTTGCTGTTTCAACGTTAGTGAAAGGTTTATTTTTTTTCCGTTTCTGTAAACGTCAAGCTTTACTTTATCTCCAATTGCACGCTCCGTGTATAAATACTTGCGCAAGTCACTGGATGTTTTTACTTCTTTACCATCTATCCCTACAATGATGTCTTTTGATTGCAAGCCAGCTTCTGAAGCAGCTGAAAAAGGTTCAACTGTCGTAACCACAACACCGTCAGAAGTATCTTCTGTTAGGCCTAGCTCATTTTCTTTAATGGCAGTTGATAAACCTGCTACATCCTGTAGCCCCACTCCCATATATGGTCGATTAATTTTTCCATCTTTCATTAGCTTGTCAATAATAGGTTGAACATCTGCAGTTGGAATAGCAAAACCGATTCCTTCTACACCGTCTTCAGCAATCTTTAAACTATTAATACCAATTACTTGACCAGCAGCATTGATTAATGCTCCACCGCTGTTTCCTGGATTAATAGCTGCGTCTGTTTGAATAACATCCAAGTTCCATTCTCCAGCTGATGTTGTAATGTTTACCGTTCTCTCCGTGCCGCTTACAATACCTTGTGTGACTGTTCTTGAGAACTGCTCACCAAGAGGGTTTCCAATTGCAAGTACCGGTTCTCCGGCAACAAGTGAAGTAGAATCACCAAATTCAGCTACTGCCTCTACGTTTTTAGCATCCATCTCTAAAACAGCTAAATCGGTTAGCGGATCCGCACCTACAATTTGGGCATCCTCTTTCTTCCCATTTGATAACGTAACTTCTACCTTACTTGATCCTTCTATTACGTGGTTGTTTGTTACAACATACGCTTTGTTATTATCTTTTTTAAAAATAACGCCTGAACCTGTTCCAGATTCTGCTGTTTGCGTATCTCCTGAAAAGGGATTTGTTCGCTCTTGGATATTGTTTACGCCTACTACGGCTGGTGAAACTTTATCTACAACAGATACCAGGTCTCCTTGACTTACATTGGTGCTAATATTTTTTGTAGCAGCTGTAGTTGTAGCGCTTGTTGAAGTAGATGCGGTATTCGTTTGGCTTCCATCATTTGTGAACCCTAGGTGAGGTGCACTATATAATACAATTCCTCCACCTAACACAGCACCTGCAATGGACGATGCAAGAAATGGTAAAAACCTTCTTTTAGATTTTTCTTCTCTTACATGCTCAGACCGATAAGTTGGATATTCTTGTTTCATACCTGGTTCTTGTTGATATTCTGCATCGTATTGAGCTTTCATTTGGTCATTATTAGGTTGACTGTTATATTCACCATCATTGTTATTTTGATTAAAGTCTCTTGGTTCCATATAATTGGCTCCTTTACATTCAATTATGTTTTTCGTTATTTACACTATAAAACAAAAGTTTGGGATAAGTATCAAAAGAATATGGGAAATTGTGAAAAAATTTTTTCTGCTACCAAACACATAGTATAATAGCTTTGAATAGAAAGAGGAGTGTGTATAAAGTGAGCTTTACAATTTACTTAGTCGAAGATGAACAAAACTTAAATGAAGTTTTAACTCTTTATTTACAAAAAGAAGGCTGGTCTGTTACTTCATTTTCAAATGGAACAGATGCCAAAGCAATGATTCATACCCCTCCTAGTCTTTGGGTTTTAGATATCATGCTTCCTGATATCGATGGTTATCATCTCATTCGTGAAATTAAGTCTGCTACCCCTGATATCCCTGTGATTTTCATTTCTGCTAGAGATGCAGATATTGATCGAGTGTTAGGGCTTGAAATGGGAAGCGATGACTACTTATCCAAGCCATTCTTGCCTCGTGAGCTCGTTATTCGTGTTCAAAAACTTTTAAACCTTGTGTATGGTCAAAAACAAAAACACGAATCAACAATTGCTATCGGTCCCTATAGGTTAGACCTTCATACACGAACTGTATATGAAAACAATGAGCCTATTGATTTAACGTCAAAAGAATTTGATTTTCTTGTCACATTATCTAAAGACATAGGTCAAGCATTTTCACGCGAGCAGTTATTAAACTCTATTTGGGGTGAGGATTATTTCGGTTCAGACCGAGTTGTGGATGATTTAGTACGCAGAGTTCGGAAAAAGCTCCCACACGCTCGAATTGAAACAATTTATGGATATGGTTATCGGATGATGAGCACATGAAAAATCGATCTCTTGCTTTTCAAATTTGGCTTGTCATCTCAGGCATATTGCTAGTTATCTCACTTTTGTTAGCTACGTTGTTCCCAAGCGCACTTAGACAGTTCTTTACGGATGAAATTTATACAAGTATTGAAAATGAACAGCATATTTTAAAAGAATACGGGTTGCCTAGCCGGTCTGGTGAATATTATTTTAGCAATGACGAAAACGGGCCATCTTTACGAAACCGTACGGTAGACCACATTTTATTACCTGAAAATGTCGATATTTCCTACCTATCATCGCGTGTTCTACCTCAAGATTTTTTAAGACATGCACAGGAGCTAGCTCAAGATCAAGAATCAACTGTCGAAAGGTATGAAAAAGACCTGGGTAACCGAACGTTATTTTATGTAATTAGTAAAGTAATCATTAACGACCAGCCTGCATTTTTATTATCGTTTTCATGGGATACGTATCGAAATGCTTTAGCTTCCGCTTTATTTAAACAGCTATTAGTCGTAATGTCCATCGTTTTCCTTCTAAGCTGGATTCCTTCTATTTGGCTCGCAAAATATTTAAGCCGCCCTCTTGTATCACTTGAGAGACATGTTAAGCGAATTGCAGAGCAAGAATGGCACGAGTCTGTAACGTTAGATCGTACGGATGAAATTGGAAAATTAGGTTCTTCTATAGAACAAATGCGACAACGACTCATTCGAAAAGAAGAAGCACAACAAACTCTTCTTCAAAATATCTCACATGATTTGAAAACACCTGTAATGGTCATTAGAAGCTACGCTCAATCCATACAAGATGGTATTTATCCAAAAGGAGATTTATCCAATACCGTTCAAGTCATTGAAGATGAATCACTGAAATTGGAAAAGAAAATCCGTGACTTACTATATTTAACAAAGCTAGATTACTTATCTGCTCACCCTGTCAATCATGAGCCGTTTGCTTTGTCAGAACTTATTTGCGAGGTAGTTGAAAGGCTGCGGTGGAGTCGTACTGAAATCCAGTGGGATATTAGAGATGATAAAGTGACTATTGACGGTGATAAAGAACAATGGACCAAAGTTATTGAGAACATTTTAGAAAACCAGATTAGATACGCTGATTCATCTATTTCTATCTCTGTTCACAAAAGTTTCTATGAAGAGATGGACGTTGTAGAGTGTTGTATTGCCAATGACGGACCTCCTATCGAAGAGAACGTACTATCTACAATTTTTGAACCGTTTGAAAAAGGTTCAAAAGGAGAATTTGGCATCGGGCTCAGTATTGTAAAGCGGATTGTTACTATGCATAATGCGACAATCTCAGTACAAAATTTAGATAAAGGTGTTTCTTTCACTATTCGCATTCCAGTTTTACAAGCAAAGCCGTGACGTTTTTGCCACGGCTTTGTTGTTTATTTATTTGCAATTTCTTCCAGCTTATTAACTACAGAATCGTTTACTACGCGAGTAGAACCTAGTACTGTAAAATCCTTATAGCCGCTTAAAATATCAGCTGTGCCCGCTGGCAACTTGTCTGCATCTGTTAGGATAACTGGCACACCACGTTTTCCAGCTAAAATTGAGCCAGCTAGCGCATCTGGAAAATTAGTTCCCGCTGCAACATAAGCTTGTTTTGTATTGCCAAGCAGGTTCGTCACAACTTTTTGATTTGTTGCATAGCGATGTTCTCCTGCATATCTTACTCGGTTAGCTGGAAGAGAATTGTAAACTGTTGCATTTACTACCTGTTCAGAACCAATAACAATAGCTTCTGCTTTTCCTTCAAGCACTTGTGCTGTAGCTGCAGGAATTGAAGTTGGCCTTGTTAGTATAATAGGAATTCCTTCTTTCGCTGCATATGGAGCTACTGATAGAGCATCTGGGAAGTTTTGTCCATTCACTACAATTACTTTCGAAGAATTTATTTGTTTAGCAATTGCCGCTGACGTCTCAAAGCGATCCGCTCCTCCTAAACGCTGGACTTCCTTAGCACCTAACTGCTTAATTTCATCTAATACTGAATCTCGAATAACCCTTGAACTTCCTAATACAATTACTTTTTCAGGCTGTAAACGCTGGAGCTCTGCTTTTACAGTTGGATGCAATTCATGACCTGTTGTTAGTAATAGTGGAGCATTTTCCTGAACTGCAAGAGGAGCTCCTGCTAGCGCATCTGGAAAATTCCCTCCCGCTGCAATGACAACTGTTCGAGCCGTAGTCCACCCTTCTCTTGCAATTTCTGCAGCTGTATCATATCGTTCTGGGCCTGCTAAACGCTTTGCTTCACGGTTGTATTGCTGCGTGCGCTCTACATTCGGATAATAAAAACGTAAAATTTGATCATAGGTTTGACCAGCTTTGGCACGATAATAAGCTCCGTATTGACTCATTCCTACACCATGACCATATCCTAGACCTTTTAGTACCGTTTCTTTATCAGTAGCATTTTGTTCAGTCACATAGTAACTTTTAATAAGGTTTACCCCAATAATTGGACGAATATCAGAAGACTTTACATTATTTAAGCTCAATGTTTTCACATTAAGTTTCCCCTCTGAATCAACATCGTCTTTTACAATAAACTTGACTTCTAAGCTTCCTTTATTATAACGATTACTAGTATTCTTTTCAGTGAACTCTAGCTTTGGAATTGAGAGAACCTTAATTTCTTTTCCTTTATAATCTTTTTGCTGTAAATAAGTTTTGATATTATCAGTAATTTCCTTATCATTTTCTTTGATAGTGCTCCACCAATTTTTATAATGAACTAAGTCTAAGTTCTCCATGTCTATTTGCTGCTTTTTCACCGTTAAATTCCATGGATGTTTTGGATCATATGAATCGGTTTGAATTGGTAAATAAGGAAGCGGTGAGCCTGACCATGCATTAGCATTAGACTCCGTAACTCCACCATTACTAGATGAATAAAGTGCGCTGATTAATTTCCCGTTATATGTAAGTGTCTGACCATATGATTTTTCAACAGCTGTATTCGTATTAGCGTAGACTGTTTTTCCACCATATACTTGATATTGAATGGTATCATTAATTGTTTTGTTCAAATGCCCCATTGCATATGTGCGTGCTGCAATAGCTTGTGCAGTTAATGACTCTACAGGCCAACTTGGAATCATTTCGTTAGGAACGACTCCCTTTAAATACTCTTCCATTGATACATGATTAATTGGTAGTATATATTCGTTACCTTCAATCACAAAATCAAAACTCCCACTATACACTCTTCCTTCAATACGCGTTTCTGCTGTTTGATTAGTGTATAGCTTAAAGGTTGTATCTTCCTTTAATTTGGTCGTTCCTTTATATAAAGAAATTTTCCCTTGTTCTACCTTTAAGAGATAGGTCTGATTAGCTTCTAATCGAACTCCTTCATAAGATGTCGCTGCATCTTCTGATGTTTGAATTTGAATTTCCTTTTTGTTTTTCAAATAATTTTTAAGCTGGACGCTTACAGTTGGGTTTGTTTCAGCTTTTGCGTTTACCACGGAATAGCTTGAGCTAAGCATGAACATAACAACTAAAGCAGCGATTACTTTTTTCATACGTTCCTCCTCGACATAAATAGATATATGAATCTTTTAAACTATTTATCGGACACAAGGAGATTTTTTTTAATCCCTTTTATCTATATTTTTTAAAAAGAATAAAAGGAATTACAAACTAACACAACTTTATATCTAAAAAATATGACAGAAAATACTCTATTTTTTTACTTTTCATCATAAAGATTACTGATTCAAAAATAGGGAATAAAATTAATATACGTTTTTTATTATTACATATGGACATTCATTATAGATTGAGGTTTTAAAGGAGTGCTTTATAGATGACAGTTGAACAAATACCTTGCAGTGTATCAAGAGTTGTAAAATCACAGCATATCTTCCCTAATGATTTAAATAATCACTATACGTTATTTGGAGGGAAAATTGTAGCCGATATGGACATGATTGCATCATTATCTGCTACAAAACATTCAAGAAAACCGTGTGTTACAGCATCGATTGATCACGTCGATTTTATTGAACCTGTGACGGAAGAAGATTTCATATCATATGAGTCTTTTGTTGTACTAACTGGCAAAAGCTCAATGATTATCTTTGTAAAAGTAATCGCTGAGAATTTAATTACAGGTGTTAAACGAATTGCAGCGACTTCTTTCTTAACGTTTGTTGCTTTAGAAGATGGAAAGCCTGCTACTGTACCAAAGGTTGTAGCTCAAACTGAAGAAGAAAAAAGCCTACAAGCGATCGCATTAGAACGCAAAAATAATAAGCGTACACAAATTGAACAAAGTAAATCCGTAGCAAAAATTCTTTCAAAAACATTGCGCAGTAGTAATTGAAAAGAGTCTCCATTTGGATGGGGACTCTTTTCAATTACTATGTTCAAAATCATGAATAACTTCTCTTATTGCTTTTCCTCGTTTAACAAACTATCAGCGAATACCCCCATAGCTTCTTTTAAAAATTCAGCTAAACCTTCTCCGAATTGGTCAATGTTCTTTTGAAAGCGTTCATCTTGAATATATAATTCTCCTAACCCTTTAAATGCTTCTGGGGAATACGTCGTAAAATTACGATTCAAGAAGTGAAACCATTCTTGTATAGCTTTTTGAACCGATTCTGATGATGGTGATTGATTCATCAGCTTAGCTATCTTTTTATAAATCTCATTTGCTTCTGCTGCTAAATCTGCTTGTTCGCCTTTCGTCATACCTCTAACTTTTTTATTCGCTTCGTTTACTTTTTCGCTTCCCCATCGCTTTTTAGCTTCTTCTTCATAAGGATTTTCACTAAAATCAAACCCTTCGAATCTTTGCTTATTAGTCATTGGTTTTTCTCCTTTCATTGACTTAATCGTTTGTTCAGTCATGGCAATCATACGATTAAGTCGATTCCTTTTTTCAATTAGAAGCTGTTGATGCAACTCTAACGCTTCTTGTTTATTAAAGGAAGGATCATAAATGACTGCTTTAATTTCTTTTAACGAAAGCCCTAGTTCTTTAAATAATAAAATTTGTTGCAGCATCTCTAAATCATCTTCAACATATAGCCGGTATCCTGATTCAGTTACCTCAGTAGGCTTCAATAAATCAATATCATCATAATGATGAAGGGTGCGTATACTAATACCCGCTAAGCTAGCTACTTCCTTTACCTGCATAGCCATTTTCAATCCCTCCTCTTAATTAGTAACGATAAAGTATGACGTAGCGTGAGAGTCAATATTTTTCATCATTACTATTCATTGACTTCCCCTTTTTATGACTGAATTCAAAATAAAAAGCACTTTTATCAAGTGCTTCTACTTCTTATTATAATAGATTTTTAAATTCTCTAGCTCGTTAGCAGATTTAAATTTTTTATTCGTCGAAATTTGATGGTTTGAAAACAGCTTTTTTATTTCTTCACTATTTTTCCCAAGTAGTGTTGTCAGATTAGTCATCATTTGAAGATATTGTTCATCGGTTATTTGCTGAGTTGCATGGAGGCAGCTTCCTACTAAATAAGCTAGAGCTGAATTATCTATATTAATGGTAATATCTACTTTTGCGTTTCCACTATCACTTACTAAGCTTTTCATGATAAACCTCCCCGTACTAACCGCTATTCACTCTTCATTAACCTAAGCGAATTTTCACTAAATTCGCTTACTAAAGAGTCCCCCTTAGATTAAAAGATTAGGCCGCTATCAGACTGATCTAGGCTCTGCGACTGTTTTGATCTTTTTCCTTGCCCTAGGTTAATATTAACGTTGGAGTTTCCACTGTTGCTAATGATATTTTTGTTTCCATCCTCATTATTTGCGCCCCCACTTGGACGAAAATTTGGATTTATTCGTGGCCTTCTGCGCTGGTTATTCATCATAACATCCCCTTCCTAATTATGTTTAATACTTATGTTCTACTATATGTAATGGGAATTTATCACGTATAGGTGTTTGTCTTAGGACAATCGTGGAGTTTTGTCCTAAAGTTTCTAGATACAAGCCTGTTTTCTATCAAGAAAAAGAGACAGCCCTACCTGGCTGCCTCTTTATACTACCGTTCGACGCTCTAAATTAAATACGTTCACTCGCTCATCGTCGAATCGGCTTAGCAGAGAGTCTACCCCATATTCTAATGCAAAAGCTCGCTCATTTTCAGAGATTGGGACTGCTTGTAAAAACGCAACCTTTTTATCTGATAGCTCAATCGTAGAAAATGTATCCCATAAAAATGGCGGAATCAATAAAATATGCTGCATATGAAGGCTATGATCGAAAGAAGTAATAATATCTTTATAAATTGCCCCTGGAAAGATTGAAACATGTGACTTCATCATATGAAATACACACTTGCTTAAAATTTGTGGGAAGGGTGCAAATGAAGAATGACATGCTCCTACAATTTCAATGCGAAGTGGAATACCGCCCACCGTGTATCCTGTTGGACAATGATACCCTCCCAACGTTGCATATGCTGTTAAGTCTGAACGGGGGTGATTGCCTGTTGCTAAAACATGTACGCTGTATTTTTTTCTCTCATCCTCAAATTCGTCAATACGATCTTTCCCTCCAAAAACTTCAACTGCTTTATGTATAATTTGTTCATCATCTTTTGAGTAATTAGTCATCAAAAAGCCTCCTTGCTATCAAGCTTACAAAGCCTCTACTGTACAGGATATACTACCAAACGAAAAATCGATAGCGATGCGATAATTTGTGAACAAAATGTTATCTGTTCGTAATATATCTCTTGGAAATGATTTTCACAATCGCTATTTCATACTCCTTCTAAACTATAGGCAAGTTCCCAATCAAAAGAAACTGAATATACTGTGCTAGATAAATTGAGAATTGAACATATGATATTATTTCCCGTTGCCTTTACACACTGGTCATGTCTCAGATATTTGTGGAATATAGATAAAAACTCACTCTTATTCTTTCAGGAGGATTATTTCATGACTGAACATTTATTACTAGCCTTTGGTTTAACATTAATGGCAGGTCTCGCAACAGGAATAGGAAGTATTTTAGCTTTTTTTGTATCTACAACGAATACAAAATTTCTATCAATTGCACTCGGTTTTTCAGCTGGCGTTATGATCTACGTATCCATGATTGAAATTTTTGTAAAAGCACAGGATTCCCTTGTAGGAGCACTTGGTAAAGTATCTGGAAATTGGGTAACGGTTGGTGGTTTTTTTGCTGGAATGCTCTTGATTGCAATGATTGATAAATTTGTCCCAAAACAAGGAAACCCACATGAATTAAAGACCGTAGAAGACATGAAACAACCAAGAGTGAAAGACACTGCTCTTTTAAAAATGGGAACATTTACTGCTTTAGCAATTGCCATTCATAATTTCCCTGAAGGAATTGCTACGTTTACGTCGACTCTTCAAGATCCTTCTTTAGGAATTGCTATTGCAGTAGCAATTGCTATTCATAACATCCCTGAAGGAATTGCCGTTTCCGTACCCGTTTATTTTGCAACAGGTGATAAGAAGAAAGCATTTAAACTCTCTTTTTTATCAGGTCTTTCAGAGCCTCTAGGAGCTATTGCTGCATATTTTTTACTCATGCCTTTTTTAAATGACGTTATGTTCGGGGTTATCTTTGCCGCAGTAGCAGGAATTATGGTCTTTATTTCTTTGGATGAACTTTTACCTGCTGCTCAGCGATATGATGAGGCTCACCTTTCTATTTATGGACTTATCGGCGGAATGGCTATCATGGCCATTAGTCTTCTTCTATTCATATAGAAAAAGAGTTTGGGACATAACAAAATGATTACTTCTAAAAGACGAACACTAGCTGTTCCCATCTCTTTGATTTGCCTCAACACGTTCGTTCCATTGCGCTACGGTCACTCGCTTTCCGCAGGTGTCGAGTGACCTACGCTCCATTCCACCCTGTTTCCAACATTGTTTTCACAATCATCCAAAAAACCTGAACGATTAAAAGTTATGAACTCTCAATCGTTCAGGTATAGTAGAGGCTGAACTACTTATGTCTCAGTCTCTTTTTCTTACGGTTGAATAATTTGTAACTTCTTAGGATACTTCGTTAACGTTTTATTTCCATCTTTCGTAATAACTACATCATCTTCAATACGTACTCCACCAATGTTAGGGATATAAACGCCTGGCTCAATGGTATAAACCATGCCTTCTTTTAGTATGTCATCATTCGTACGGTTCATAGAAGGAAATTCGTGTACACTAATTCCTAATCCGTGACCTAGTCGATGTGGAAAGTATTCTCCGTATCCCGCTTCCGAAATAAGGTTACGCGCAATCATGTCTAAGTCCCCAATTCTTGTACCGGGCTTTGATGCAGATAAAGCAGCTTCTAACGCCTTATTAACCGTCTCATACATATGCTGTTGTTTTTCAGTAATTTCGCCAAATGCCACTGTTCGCGTAATATCCGAACAATATCCATCTAACACAACACCTAAGTCAAATAAGACCATGTCACCTTTTTTTAGTGTACGTAGCCCAGGATTGCCATGAGGATCACCCGTTTTTTCTCCAAATAACACCATCGTAGAAAACGACATCTCGCGAATACCTTTTCGCTTTAATTCATATTCAATTTTAGCAAGAACGTCCATTTCCGTAACGCCTTCTTTTAAAGCAGATACACCTACTTCAACACCATAATCAGCGAGAGCTGCTGCTTCTTGTAAAATGTCAATTTCAGCTTGCGTTTTCACTACCCTTAATTCGTTCATTTTTTCTTCTACGCTTTCAAATACAACATCTTGATACAATGTTTTTAACTCTTCACTTCGCAGGAAAGATAGCTGCTCTTTTTCCACTGCTAAACGACCAATATTATTAATTTCTCTTTTATGTAATGCGGCACGAATTAGCTCCAAAGGGTTTTCATGATCTTCATATCCAACAACATCATATTTCCACCCTGCACTTTTTGCTTGATTAACTTCCATAAAAGGACAAACAAGTACAGGTTCAGTATTTGGAAATACAAATAGGCCTAAAAGTCGTTCATGCGGATCCGTATAAAAATTTGTTAAATAAAATACATTTTCTGTTGAAGAAATAAATGCAGCATCATAGCTTTTTTCAGAAAGCCAAGAAGCCACGTTGCTTAAGCGTTCATTCATCGCATATAACTTCCTTTCTTAATCTTTTAAAGTTATTATACCATAATTTCACTACTTTCTCGACTAGTGAAACAACGTCTTTAGGCACAAAAGAAATTCTAGTTTATATACTATTTTGTACTGATTCGCTAGGTTGAATAATTACTTTTTTAAGCCATTGATTATTATACTGATAAATAAGATGGTAATCCCCTCCGGTAAAATATTGCTCCTGGAACATCTCTTGGTTTTTTAAAAATCCAGGGTCACCAATAAAATAATGTCCTTCGTTTAACCTAAATGTTTGAATAAACGAACTTATTCCTTCTTCATCTACATCATCATCAATGACTATTTCAACCGAGTTGCCATTGCTATGAAAATCAAATTCACCTGTTTGATTAAGCCGTACAACTGGTACATTAAACTCGCCTACTGTCAAAAATTGTTTCATTCCCTTCAAAACTTCAGATTCATGATCATCAAATAACAGGTAGTAGTTAAACTTATCCCCATCTGCCTGAAGTATGTTTGCAATTAGCTCAAAATGCTCTTTGCTTTGCTCATCATCAAACATGACAACGAATGACTCGTGATAAGATACCATTTGAAAAGGCGTCATTATCTTCTCTTTAAATCGTAGCATCAATTGTTCACAGCGCTTTCCCGTCACTTTTGCTCCTTTAATTGTTCCCACTCCATATGTTTTCCAGTGTGAAACAGCTTTTTGTGGAATAACGACTATATTTGAAGATGATACGTATAAGCTCATTTCCCCATCTCCTTTGCCATTCTGCATTTCTTCACCTTTTACTAATTAGAGACTTTTGGCTCATTCACCTGCAAAAAACGTATAAATTCATTAAAACCTTTTTGTTTGCTTTAATCTTACAGAATACATACCTAGATACACACCTAGCTTTTACGATTAAAATGGCTAATACTTGCTAATCATAGAATGTGATGGTAATTTTATATAAGAATATAATTGCTATACTTTTCAATTACTTTAAAATGATAGGTGAGAATATTGGAACAACGTGAACATCGCAAACGACATAAACAGAGAAAGAAAAAGCGAATGAGAAGATTTTTTCTTTTTTGCTCTGTAGTACTGATTGCTTTAGCTGGATATGTTTTTTATCAATATCAACAAGGGTTGGCTGAAGCAGACGGCGACTTTCAAAAAGATGGACAATTTGAATTTAACGGTAAAAGCGCCAATTTAGATACTATGAACGTTCTTCTTTTAGGGATTGATTCGCGCGGGGAAGAACATTCACGTGCTGATACAATTATGATTGCGCACTATGACAAGGATAATAACCAGCCAAAGATTGTATCTCTTATGCGAGATAGTTATGTAGATATCCCCGGGTATGGAAAAAATAAAATCAATGCAGCATATGCATTTGGGGGACCTGAGCTTTTGCGCAAAACAATAAAGGAAAATTTCGGTATCGATGTGAATTACTATGCGGTAGTAGATTTTAAAGGCTTCTCAAAAGTTGTAGATACAATTGCTCCAAATGGTATTGAAGTTGATATTAACCAAAGAATGTCCCATGGTATCGGGATGACCTTAGAACCGGGAAAGCAGACGCTTCACGGTGAAGAGCTATTAGGCTATGTGCGATTTAGACATGATAGTCAAAGTGACTTTGGACGGGTTCAAAGACAGCAAGAAGTTTTAGGTAAACTTACAGAAGAAGCATTATCGCTTCAAACAATAGCTAAAGCACCTAAGTTATGGGGAATTATTGATCCCTATGTGGATACAAATGTACCTCCAAAGACCTTCGTATCTATAGGAAAAGATTTCTTACTTGGAAGCTCAAATGAACTTGATTCGCTTCGCATCCCTGTTGACGGTGCATTTACCAATGAACGTGTTTCAGGAGCAGGCGCTGTACTACGATTAGATCTAGAAAAGAACAGGCAGGAAATTCAAACATTCTTAGATTAAAAAGACCCAAAAAGCAGAAAACTGTCTGCTTTTTGGGTCTTTTTTTTATGTTCATACATATATTAGTTACGCTACGGAAACACGACAACGAAATCCGTGTCTACTGGAGGGACCAATGTGAAACTATATCAATATGCTCAGCGTAAAACTGATTCTATGCTTTATCAGTCTTATCATTTCAACACCATTCTTTCTCAGACGGGAGATGTAAAAATAAATTACATTTCATTAGCACCTTATGATTACGCGCCTAAAACTGAAGCCACGATTCCCAAACTACTCTTAATTATAAGCGGAGAAGGATGGATTGCTAACAGTGAAGGTCGAATCTATGTTAATTTCGGAGAAGCTGTATTTTGGAAAGCCGGTGAATACGTTGAATTTGGTAGCGCGGATGGAATGACCTGTATTAGTATTGAAGGCTTCGAAATTTCTCCAGACACGTGGCTACAAGTACTACATAAAGGTACGACCTCATCATAAAGAAAGCCGAGTCAATTTGCTCGGCTTTCAATTAATTTCAGTCTGATACTAACCCCTTTTTAACCAAGAACTTGCGGGCTACCTCTTCTGCTGTTTTCCCTTCAGCATTGACTTCATAATTCATTTTACGCATTTCTTCATCATTGATTTTCCCTGCTAGCTTATTGAGAATCTCCTTTAACTCAGGATGCTCTTTTAACGTTTCTGCTCTTAAGACAGGCGCACCTTGATAAGGGGGAAAGAACTTTTCATCATCTTCTAGAACTGCTAAATCATACTGTTCAATTTCTGGGTCTGTTGCATATGCATCCAATAAATTAATATCACCTGTTTGAACTGCATTATAGCGAAGCTTTGGTTCCATCGTTTTAACATTGTTTAACGCTAAGCCATACTCTTTTTGAAGACCTGCATATCCATCTTCTCGATCCTTAAATTCAAGGGTAAAGCCAGCCTTTACTTGATCAGCCACGTTTGTTAAGTCTGAAATAGTTTTGACGTTATTTTGCTCTGCAAACTCTTTTGTTACTGTTAATGTATACGTGTTATTAAAAGCCATCGGTTGAAGATAGACTAAATCAAATTCTTCCTTTAATCCTACTTTGGCTTGTTCGTATACTTCACTGGCATCTTTACTATTAGGTTGCTCTTTTAAATGCGTAACAAGCGCTGTTCCAGTATATTCTGGGTAAATATCAATTTCTTTATTACGAAGAGCTTCAAATACAAAAACTGTTTTTCCCAATGACGAACGTAAGTCTACTTTCATATTCGTCTCGTCTTCAATTAACTGTTTATACATATTAATTAAAACATCTGGTTCTGCACCAAGTTTCCCACCTATTACAAGATCTGGCTCAGTTGCTTTCATAGCTATAAACGGGGATGCAAGAATTAATACTAAAATAGCAATCATAATGATAGGACGTTTTTTCGAACCCTTCTTTGAAGAATTTTCAATTGTTCGAAGAACCACGTCAAAGACAATTGCTAATAGTGCTGCTGGAATAGCACCTAATAAAATAAGAGCATTATCACTTCGGTCAATTCCTAATAGAATTAAGCTACCTAATCCACCTGCACCAATTAATGCAACGATGGTTGCTGTTCCGATGATCAAGACCATCGCTGTACGAATACCAGCCATAATAACTGGAAGAGCCAAGGGTAGCTCGACTTTTATCAGTCGCCTAAATGAATTCATTCCCATCGCTCTTGCTGCTTCAATTAAAGATGGGTCTACTTCTTTAATTCCTGTATATGTATTACGAACAATTGGTAATAAAGCATAGAGAAATAAAGCAATAACAGCGGGAACGGTTCCTATTCCTACTACTGGAATTAATAACCCTAATAAAGCTAATGAAGGAATCGTTTGTAGAACAGCCGTTACGCCGATAATAGGCTCAGCAATTCGCTCATGCCTGGTTAAGTACAAGCCAAGAGGTACGGAAATTAATACTGCAATTAATAGCGCTAGTACGGAAATTTGAACATGTTCAAGCAGTGCTTGAACAAGCGCATCTCCCCTTTGTTCTAACAAAGTAGTTAAGCCATTCATTATACCACCGCTCCTTCTTTTGATCTATTAGACAAGAAGGCAAGGATGTTTTTGCTCGTTACAATACCAATTTTTTTCGAACCTTTATAAACACCAACACAATCGTGCTTTTGTAAAAGCTCTATAGCTTCGCCAATAGATGCAGATGATTTTAAATGTACAGGAGCTTCAATCTTTTCAAAATCTTGCTGATTTGTTTCATTAACAAATACTTCTAATGGTTGAAGCAATACGCTTCCCTGATTACCGATAAATGATTTCACGAAATCATTTTTAGGGTTTTGAACAAACTCTTTTGGTGTGCCAATTTGAACTACTTCCCCATCTTTCATTAAACAGATACGATCTCCAAGAGTCATGGCTTCGCTAATATCATGCGTAACAAAGACGAATGTCTTTTTTATCTTTTCTTTTAAAGCTAAAACGTCCTGCTGCAGCTGATCACGACTTAGCGGGTCTAGTGCACTGAAAGGTTCGTCCATAAGAATAACAGGAGGATCGGCTGCGAGAGCTCTAGCTACACCAATGCGCTGCTGTTGCCCACCTGAGAGCTCAAAAGGCTTGCGGTTTCGGTATTGCTTCGGGTCCAGTCCAACCAGTTCCAAGAGTTCATCTACACGCTTTTTGATTTTATTCTTTTTCCACCCCTTCATCTCAGGTACTACCGCGATGTTTTCCGCAATGGTCATATGAGGAAATAAAGCAATTTGCTGGAGGACATACCCAATTTCCCAGCGCAGCTCATTAATGTTGTAATCCGTTACTTTTTTATCCGCTATGTATAAATCACCACTAGTCACATCATGAAGACGATTAATCATTTTAAGCGTCGTTGTTTTCCCACATCCACTAGGACCAATAAGAACAAAAAACTCCCCTTGCCTTATTTCTAAATTAATGTCTTTGACAGCTGTGGTGCCATCTTCATACTGCTTTGAAACATTTTTAAATGTGATCAAATTTAGATGCACTCCTCGTTCAGTTTTTATCGATAACCTCTTTTACCCTAGTTTTCTTCCCATTAAACATTTTTACATTTTATCTATTTTTAGGAAAATAAATACTTTGATGAGTACAAAAAAACGAGACCCTTAAAAGGTCCTCGTTTTACTACACGTATTATGCTAGCGACAGGGATTGAACCTGCGACCTCTTGCTTACCATGCAATGTTTTAGCATAATCTTAATTTATCAAGGAATGTACAGTTCTAAAATAGTACAACCTCTTCACGATTCAATATTATTACTTATAGTATAATATGGTTTTTTTTACAAGTAAAGAGGTTTTTATCACTAGTTAATTTCAGATGTGATACTTACTTCTAGGATACCTTTTTTTGTATAATCATGATTGTCTACTTTCCACGTTTGATTGTACATTTTAAAAGTAGCATTTAACGCAAAGTTAGTTCGGTTAATTGAATTATCCTGCACTTTTAAAATAAATTCATTGTCAACTGTGTTAATTGCTTCACCTGTTACTATACTTAATGATTTTTTATCAACAATAGCATTAATGTATTCAGTACCTATGTATTCATCTTTATAGATGGGCTGACCAGTTCTAGGGTCATTACCAATAAATACTTTATTATACTTTTCAAATTCAATTTGAGCATTACAGCTCCTTATGACTGCCTTATACTTTCCACCATGCTTTTCTAACGTTTCAGAAGTAACAAGGTATTTATTATTGTTCCATTCAATCATTGCACCACGTTTAATCATTTCTGTTGAATGTATATATCTTTCTTCAAATTCTCCTATAGATTTCCCTGTAATTAATATAACTTTTTCAACATTGTTAACCTTTACTGACTTACCTACTTGATCAATAAGAAATGATAAATCTTCATTATTAAAATCAAACAAATTCAGCATCATATCACTCCTTAATTGCTAAATAAATAAAAGAAGCTGCCACTCTTTCTTGTAACATCATCTTGCATTACTCTAATTTTTCGTTCTAGATCGTGAATGCGTGTCATTAAGTTATTATGAAAATAAGACACGTTTGTATCATCTACTGTGTAGTTTTTCATTGTTTGAGGATTATTAGCTATACCTTCAAGAATAGATAATGCAGATTTATAAATATTACGTTTAGATGTAGAGGAAGTAGCAATATATTCTTCATGTGGTTGTAAATTATTTTCTGATAGATGGATGATTAATTCGTTTTGATCAATTTTAATGCCCTTTGTTTCCATTTCTAAGCGTTGCAAATTAGTAATCATATAATCATTCCTTTCTTTAAATAAAAAAGACACTTTAAATTAAGTGTCTCAGTTCCAGCTTACTCTTTGCATATTTAGTTTTTGACATTCCTTTTCTAAGTTGGCAAAATCCCCTTTTAATTTTAAAATATCTTCATCATTAAAAGTGAACCATTGAGGAAATTCATTTATTCGTTGAAAAGCAATTTCGATTTTCCCTAAATCTTTTTCTATGTCTACAATATCTTCTCTTATACGATCCTTAGGAGCAATTTCTTTCACCATATTAATACCACTTTTACAAATCTCAAACATTCTATAAACATCAGAATCGTTATTAATTTCTCTCCATATTTCACTTCGTTCGTGGTATGTAAAATGTTTATCATATTTTCCCATTGAAACACCTCTTCTGATTCTCTACTCTTCTTCAAGCTCTTCTAAAGTTATTCCTACAGTCACAGATGTAGCTTCATAACTTTTATATTCAATATTCTCTTCTTTAGGGTTAATTATATTAACTTTTACTGTGAAATTAGGATTCATTGCTACATGTTTAATTCTTATTTCTTCAATTTTTCTTTTTAATTCTTTATCATTGCTAGCCGTAATTGTAGTAATCATACCACTCATAAACGAACACCTCCTTTATACCTACTATAATTCGACAATAAGGAGTAAATACCTTCAACTAAATACCTATTTTTTATTTTCTTCTTTCTTGTTATTCAATAATTTATGATCTTTTAATTCATAAATAACATTTAGTGTTTGTTCCATTACTTGTATAATCTCTCTAAGCTCTATAGTATCTGGACTTATTACCGAATGGACTGCTTTATTGCCAATAGATTTAATTTTATTTAAAATTAATGCTTGAGGGAAGATTATATAACCTTTTTCAAATAAACCAAATATTCTTCCTGCCAAGTTATCTGTGTATATCTCCTTATCGTTTTCAATCTTTTTTGTACCATCAACTTCATATATGTACCCTTTTTTTACTCCAAGTTCGTTACAAATTCCTTCGATTAATGTTCTTATACCTGATGCACATAGTATATTGTGTCTCATATTATAAGAGTCAATTATTTGCTTATACAATTCTAAAAGAATGTTAGGCATATGAGGAAACTCTTTTTTCTCTAGGTTTAATCTTTTTTCAAACTTCTCCACAGCACTTTCTTCAGGCGGCTCTTCTGGAAAAGATTTAAAGATAGCTTTCCATACCTTTTCACCATTAACATAGTCCCATGTATATTCATCTATGTATTCTTCTACAAATGTTACCCTCTCACACCCTGCACATTTAGTTATATGAAATTTGGCATTCCACCACATATCTTCTGGGTCATCTGCAAATTCTTCATATGTGTGTACGATATCGTGTTTTGTTTTTTGATTACAAGAAAAACAATATACTCTCTCTTCCAATTGTTCCATTTTATATCACCCTACTAAATTGTAAAATATTATGTAAGCTAATACTAGGAAAATTTTCGTGTGTGTGTAAAGTGATATGTTATGGCGCATATTTAGAAAAAAGGGGTATCAGCAGTGTATATTACATACATAAAAATTCAACAAAGTTACTGTGGAATTTACAGACCACCGTAAAACTACTTCCGATAACACTAATTATGTAAACTGTTAACAATAGTCACTCTTACAGAAACGTTGATATAACATCATTCTTCTGTAAAGTAATAATACTTGATAGTTTTATGATGTGTATTTGTCTCTCATATAAAATTATACAAAACACCCTATAAACGTTGATATATCAAGGTTTTTCAATGTATAATCGTCTATTGATCATTAGTTTATGAGATAGTGCATAAACAATACAATCGATTGAATAACCTGTATAAAATCCTGCATATTAATATAACTGCCAATATATCATTTTTTTAAAAATAAGACAGAGGTTCATAATGCAACTCTCTTTCTTATTATATGAATACCCCCTAGGGTAACATGAGCGTGTGAGACAGCATTATACCTTACACAATAATCATTGATATATAGGCATTCTTACTAAATCCCACACACTTACCTTCAATTATTCTTCCAATACGTCTTCAGTTTCATTATTTACGATACTTTTATCTTCTTTACCTTCTTTATCATTTTCACTTTTTAAACGTTTTAACTCCTGTTTTACATTAGTAGTGTATGGTGATTGCTCCAACAATGACTCTTGACTAATACCTTTAATCTCTCTTAACGTTTTAACATTATTAATAATTTCCCCTTCATTCTGAGGTATAGCATAGTGGAACACCATATCAAGCGACTCATACACATCATCACTGAATGTAACACCAACATAAGATAACAGAGTACGTATCTTCTCATGTCTCTCTTCAATACCATCACGCATAAAGGATTCATTCAACCCTGCCTTCAACTCAGCCAATGAATACAGTAACTTGATAGACACCTCACTCAGATTACTAATGTCTGTCTTATTCATTGATACAGCAGGTGTACTACTCACATCTAATAGTGATTGTAGTAATGTCTTATACACTGTCTCAAATGCTTCTGTGTCTACTTCACCTGTAACAAACTTAAAGTCACCATCTAAATCTAAACGTATACCACCACCCACTAGATTCTTGTCTATACCTTCACCTTTCAAATCCTGTCCTACTACTACAGGAATAGGGTTATGGAATTTATGTACACTATCAGTAAACTTACTAATCAAGTCCTCCATATTATCCAAAATGGCAATATAGTCCTCTAAATCGCTTCTACCTTCAATGTTACTCAATTCATTATTATCATTACGATATACTACAGGTAGCCCACTCAAATTAATCTTACGACTAACTAAATGATGTTCTCCACCTTCATTACTGTATTGTTCCACATACTCATTAGAATACACAGTATAGTAAGAGATAGCGTCATGTACATATGCTTCAATGAATCCGATTAATGTTTCCTCATGGTTATAGATTGGATAACCTTCACTTGGATCAATGATATATGATTTAACTTCATCACCATCTAAATATAGATACTCATACACTTCACCAAACTTAGCAACCTTCTCCAATATCTTCTTATTTAATCGGTTGTACTTTGCTTTCTTGTTAACCTTTTGAAACTCTTCAACTACTTTCTCATCACCTGTTAAACTAACTGGATTCTTTAATAGGAATGAGGATTGAAAATTTAGGATTGTTTTAGCATACTGTAAAATAATCTTCTTTGGTTCAATTTCTTTACCATTGTACTTATATGACGGTAGATAGTTAATCTTATGGTCGCCATTTAAGTAATCTTTTAAGTTATTAACTTTATGTATACGTTGCTGATGCTGATACTTTGATACTTCATCAATGTACCAATTTGGCTCACCTTGATAATAAGCGCCAACATATTCTTGTAAATTCATTGTTTCAACTCCTTGTTAGATTTCTACATAATAAATATTACGTTTCATTGCCTGTATTGCCATTGCAGCACCTATTATTAGATCATCATGTAGACCATCACCTTTCTTATTGCCCATCTTGCCACCATTGTCTTGGTATATCTTCATTTCTTCTAATAACACAAGACATTCAAGGTTGATAAATCCTAACTCAAATTGTTCTTTAAAATCTTCAATAGCAATAGGTTTCGTAACATTAGTTGTTTGAAAGCCAAACTGTGATGTCTTTTTACCTTGCTCATTAAATAAACGTTGTCTATATAGATTCATATAGCCATGATCTTTACGCATTTTCTCAAGCACAGGTAATCCATATGAGTTACGCTCAACACAAGTAAAGGCATAGTTGTAGAACCTACATAATTCGTTCATTAACTCTGCAAATTGATAAGTTGGAATGTCATTTGAGTACCACGAACAAACCTGTTGTCTATCATTATCAAATATTACACATGTTGAATTATCACCTTTAACACCTGCTGCAACGTCAATTCCAGCAAAATGTCTTACTTTATCTTTAGGTAAATGGAAGATGAATAGGTTTTTATTGAGATATTGCTGTAGTTTAAGGGGGATTTGAAGTTTCGCTTCTTTTGAAGCCATAGGAGGTAAAGCATGTTGAATACGCTCCATAATCTTACCCATATCAAATATTGATTTATGAGTTGTTAAAAATGCTTCATCTGGGTTACTTGGAAACTCTTGTTTAAACTTATCAATTGAGTTCAATTCAATGTAGTATCGTCTAAACATTAGTTGTCTAAAAGAAGCGTTTTGTTGTTCATGGAGGTATATCTCATCTAACTCTAAATCATTCTTGCTCATACGTTTACCTTTGTTATTTGCCTTATACCATGCTTCTGCTTCATCAAATTGATACTTAAATTGCTTGGAGTACGCTTCTGCAAGCCAACTATAAAAGTGTGCTTTCCATACCGATTCATTACTTCTAAATGCTTTTGTAAACATCTTTTGATATTCGTTTAAACCATTTGCTGTACTTTCAATAATAATTGCTGAATCTGGATTCTTCGCTAATGCAGGTAAAGATGCACCAATGATTTCTTCTTGCTTATTTTCTGGGTAGAAAGCCATTTCAGAGAAATGAATTAGTTGAAAAGTATTACCACGAAAACTATCTTCTCCTTGTGCTGTAGCAACAACAATACGACTGTCGTTATCTAAAGACAATTCATCTCTGTTATTTAAATTAATCTTGGGAAACAAACCTTCAAACTCTTTATGAGGTAATGATCTATACATTCGTTTTAACTTAGTAAACAATGATTTTGTAACGTTATTATGATGAGTAACGATGATGTATGATGTATTTGGCTTAGTACACGCTAAATAGAGCATGTACGCCAATGAAAAAGTTGTGAATCCAATTTGTCTTCCCTTCAAGATGATATTAAACTTTTCTTTTTCATCTAAAAATTGTTCTTGCTCTGGATTTAGGACAAAAGGAATTTCATTATTTTCATTGTCGATAATCTTAATAAAGTTCTTGGCAAATAAGCGAAAATCACCTAATACTTTGCTTAAACCCTTAGTGCGTTTGAATTTTACTGTTGCCATAAGTTTCTCCTTTCTTCAAAAAATAAAAAGGAAGGCATTTAGCCCTCCTTAACTTAAATCAAATTCATGTTCATCATCTTCTTCTATAGCTGCTTCAACTTTGAAAAGTAAGCCCCCATTCAAACAACGCATATAAACACGCAGCACCTTCTGGTACGATACATGTATGAATCAAAGGAGGTGCATGTCTTATGCCACAACAAAAATTAACGATTGTCCCCGTCACACTACACCCAGATACTAAACATTCTTTATCATCCACTTCTTCAAAAGATCCTTCAATAAGCATTTGCACGATCAAAACGGCAAACGCGGAAATATCCTTCTATGGCGGCGTAGGTGAGCACGTTATCCAAACCGTTATGAGGGAGTTGAAACATCTGTGAAATACGATTATACAAGTGTGAAAAATATCTACATCATTTGCGGAAAGACCGATATGCGAAAAGGCATAGACGGGCTTGCCACACTGATTCAAGATTCTTTCGAACTTGATCCATATGGCGATTCCATTTTCTTATTTTCAGGATGGAGTAAAGATCGCTACAAATGTCTGTATTTTGATGGCGATGGCTTCGCCATGCTTTATAAGCGTTTAGATAGTGGAAAACTTCAATGGCCAAAAGATGAAAATGAAGTACGTAATCTTTCACAACAGGAGCTCCGATGGTTACTTGAAGGGTTATCCATTCAGCAACCAAAAGCCATTCAACCATCACTAAAAGGC